>NZ_CACSJY010000009.1:0-137560 GCF_902706155.1 Pseudomonas sp. 18058 | reverse complement strand
GCTTGATGAGCCTTCAAGCGGAACACGACTGCTAAGCTTATCCACAATTGCTGGGACAAAAATCAGCAATCCGCCCTGGGTCAATTTTCAATCGGCAGGGTGGGTCAGTTTTCAATCAGCGCCAACAGATATAGAACAGCAGGCTCAATGGGCGTTCTCATTCTTCGTCCAGCAACACGAATTCGGATACTGCCTGCCTCCCTATTTTAGTCGTGCTCGTCTGTTGAGACGGCGAACTCAATCCTGACGGCGACATGAATATGCGTGGGTCTGATAGGGGAACTCGATAGTTTCGCGTCCGCGTAGCGCCGGGTGGGTCTGAATCAAATTCATCAGTTGTTCCGCCACCCTGTCTTTCTCCTCAGCAGGAAGCGCCGCGATGAAGCTGACTGACAGAAATCGATCAAGGATCACAGACTTTGCGCTGCCTGTATGGGTGTAATTGAAGCAGGTCAATTCGGGCTCCGAGAAACGGCCGTTGTTGAACGGACGGCGCCATTTGCCGGTATGAAAGCGTGGGGTATCGCCTTCGTAAGGCGTGATGATCTCAGTGATGGCGGCCACCCAGTCGACTGACTCGTCGCGCACGTTCCAGACCAGCCCGAGCCGGCCTCCCGGTGTAAGTACGCGGTGAATCTCACTGAGCGCCGTTTCATTTGCGAACCAATGAAACGCCTGAGCGCAAATCAGCGCCTGCGCCGTTCCGTCCTCAACGGGAATCGATTCGGCCATTGCGTCCACCATCCTGGTGCTCGGGAGATGTTTGGCAAACTCAACTCGCATAGCCTCAACCGGTTCGACGGCAATCACATCAGCACCCGTAGAATTCAGTAAACGCGTGAGCTTGCCCGTTCCGGCGCCTAAATCGATAACCGTCGATCCAGGATTGATGTTCAGCGCGTCTCTAAACCAAGTCTGTATTTCGCCGGGAAAGTCCGGGCGACCCTGCGTATAAGTTTTGGCTTCTGTTGAGAAGCCTGCCTGAGCAGCCTTATGCACACTGATCATATCAGGCGACCTCTGCCTGGTTTTCCTGTCCCTTATCGACCCCGTTTAATGAACTTAGCCATTCGACAAACGCCCTCAGGTGTATGGGTTTGTCAGCATCGAGCGGTACGAGCGCAGAATAAGTTGCCCCCAGTGAGCGCAGTTGGGGGAACGGTATCTGCAATCGGCCACTCGAGCATTCGCCCTCAAGTGTCGGAAAGGGCCCTATGGCGAAGCCAAGCCCATCCACTGCGGCCTGCAAGGTCACAAAAAAATGGTCGAATCGCAGCGCCCGATTGGCGCGAAGCGTTGGATAATTTGCGCTTTCCAACCAAGTTTCCCAATCACCTGGTCGGGTTTCCGTCGTTAACCACGTCTCGGCAGCGAGTTGCTTTATCGTTTGAACGCCTGTCCTTCTGATTAAAGACGGGCTGGCGATTACCGTATTCGACTCTCGGAACAAATCTATTGCTTGAAACTGACCACCAGGGAGATTACCCCGTCGTATCGCAACGTCGAAGCTTCCTGAGAAGTCAGATTGCGTCGAAAGAACGGTCGAAACGCGGACATCCACTCCCGGATAGATCTCGGCAAATAATGGCAATCGAGGAATCAACCAGCGCATCGCAACCGTGGCGGGGGCGCTGACTCGAATCACTTTTTGTTGTTGACGTTTGCCATAGCGTTCTGCCGCATCGGCGATGTGGTCAAACGCGGAGCTTATTTCACGCGCGAGCGCACGGGCGTGGGGAGACGCCACCATGCTTTGGCCGTCACGTATAAATAGCAGTTGGCCGAGCCAATCTTCAAGGGCTGCAATTTGGCGGCTTACTGCGCCATGCGTAAGGCTCAACTCCCGAGCCGCCGCTGAATAACTACCCGCACGGGCGGCAACTTCAAAGATGCGTAACGCATGCAGAGGGGGTAGTTTTTTTCTCATATGTGAGTCCAGTGCACAGGTACGGTGGCTTTTATTCGATTGTGTGAGGGATGCGCTCAGCTTACGGTGATTTTGTGTTTTGAGAAACCGCCAAAATCCAGGTGGTGCCATCCACATTCAATCGCCGTTGTGCTTAAAACCGATGGGAAAACTACCAATGACTCAAGCTATCACCGTGAATTCGCGTAGCTATCGCCTCTCAATCGCACCGACGATTGTTATCTGTATTGACGGATGCGAGCAGGATTACATCAATCAGGCTGTTCAAGCGGGCCAAGCACCATTTCTCGCAAAACTTACCGGTATCGGCACAGTATTAACGGGCGACTGCGTGATTCCGTCCTTCACTAACCCTAACAATCTATCAATAGTCACGGGCGCACCACCATCCGTTCATGGCATCTGCGGCAACTTCTTTTTTGATCAGGACACACAAAAAGAGGTACTGATGAACGATGCCAAGTATCTTCGTGCGCCAACGATCCTTGCCGAACTGGCCAAGGCGGGTCAGCTCGTTGCTGTAGTGACCGCAAAAGACAAACTTCGCAGCCTGTTGGGTCATCAATTGAAAGGTATTTGTTTTTCGGCTGAGAAAGCGGATCAGGTGAACATCGAAGAACATGGCATCGAGAACATTTTGGCGCGCGTCGACATGCCCATGCCGTCCGTGTACAGCGCAGAATTGTCGGAGTTCGTGTTTGCGGCTGGGCTATCTTTGCTGGTAAACGAGCGTCCCGACTTCATGTACCTGTCCACAACTGATTACATACAGCACAAGCATGCTCCGGGGACGCCGCAAGCCAATACGTTCTACGCAATGATGGACAACTACTTCCAGCGTTTTCATGACGCAGGCGCGATTCTGGCAATTACGGCTGACCATGGCATGAACGCTAAGACAGATGCAGTGGGACGCCCCAATATTGTGTTTTTGCAAGACCTGCTGGACATCCGCTATGGCGCTAAAGGTGTGCGAGTTTTGCTGCCTATCACTGACCCGTACGTGGTGCACCACGGTGCGCTGGGTTCCTACGCAACGGTGTATTTGCGAAGTTCAGTCGAGCAGGCCGACGTGATAGCGTTTTTGACTGGCATCGCAGGCATCGAGTGCGTGCTAACTCGTGCGCAAGCCGCTGACCGCTTCGAATTGCCGGAAGACCGTATTGGTGATTTGATCGTTCTCGCGGAGCGGCTGACGGTGTTAGGGACTGCGGCCGAGGAACACGACTTATCCGGACTTGCGGTGCCTTTGCGCTCACACGGCGGCGTGTCCGAGCAAAAAGTACCATTGATTTTCAACCGCAAGTTGTCCGGCTTCAGCATTCCCGATCGCCTTCGTAACTTCGACATCATCGATATTGCGCTTAACCATTTGACTTGATTCCATGATGTCGCTGCGCTTGCCTTGTATCACGCAAAGACTTGTAAGCGCAGCGAAGGCGTGGGCATAGCTATATCACTGGAAAAATCGCGGTAAACGACGTTCCACAATCTGCAGTGGAACTCACCGAAATCGTTCCCCCGTGCGCCGTAACGATTTCACGAACTATGAATAGACCGAGTCCTACACTGCGCAGCTCGCTATCTTTTTCTGAGCCGCGCTTCATGGGTTCAAACAGCTCTGCGACAGCCGATTCCGGAATCACTGGGCCGAAATTGTGAACCACTATGCTCGCGTGGTCGCTTTCCACTTGGGAGGTCACAGTAATAGGTTGCAGCAGGTCGCCGTAGGCAACACTGTTTGCCACCAGGTTTCCAATGATCTGTTGGATTCGATCTGGATCAAGTCTCACATCGCCGTTCCCCAATGTTTGATGAACGATTTCCGCATCGGGGAATGCTAGTCGAAGTTCTCCAACACCCTGAGCAACTATGGAGTGCAGCTCTAGAGTAGATAGGGAAACCGCTATGCCGCGACCCACTCTTGCCAGCGCGAAATCCAACAAATCTGCGATCATTCGATGGGCACGATCCGCAGAACTGCTGATGTGGTCGAGCATGACCTGTTCTTTGCCGCCAGGCATTTTCCGATTGAGAATTTCTGTGGCCATCTTGATGGCCGTTAACGGATTTTTGAGGTCGTGGCTGACGATGGCAACCATCTGCTCAGCAAATAATGCCCGTCGCTTGGATTTTTCGTAGGCGGTGTTGAGCTTCTCCTGAACCTGCGCGAGGGCAGCGTCGGCAGCCGTCTTTTTGGCCAAAAGTTCCTCTGCCAGCTGTCGTGCTTTCAATAACTCCAGTTCGTACCTGTCTCTGTCAGCGGTGCAGAACAACGCCAACTCATAGTAAACCCCTGACTCATGCTGCCGACGTACGCCGTTGAGGAGCATTGAAGTGAGCGATTTATCCCGGTGGATCAAATCGAGTTTGACCTCTGCCACTGAGCCCTGCATCCGCATCAGAGGTGCCCAGTGTGTCTGATGGAAAATTCGTCCGCCCATCGTGAGCAAGTTTTGGAATCGCTGGCCTTCCAGCTCACCTGGCCCACAACCGATCCAAGTGCAGAAGGTTTGATTGACGCGCACTATGCTTCCGTTTTCGAGCGTGACGATCAGGCCGCAAGGGGCATGGTCAAATAGCGAGTCTGGGTCGGGGAGGCCTGCTGTTTTACCTGCCATCGCTAGCTTCTGTCCAAGGCAGCAGGAACCTGTCCATAGCTTCCGAGCAAGCGCTCGGTGCACTCATGTGCGGGCAATGGCCAATATTTTCCACAAGGCAAAGTGTGCTGTTGGGCATTATTTGATGCAGGTATTCGCCGACAGCGAGGGGGGCAATGATGTCGTCCGTGGACTGTAAAATCAGCGTCGGAGTTGTCAATCCGCTTACGTCCTCCCGGTTGTCGGACATAAACGTCACGCGGGCAAAATGCTTGGCTATTTCAGGATCAGTACGGCAAAAGCTGTTGGTGAGCTTCTCGCTTAGATCGGGTTGGCCGGGTGCGCCCATAATCACGGGTGCCATTGTGCTTGACCATCCGAGATAATTGCTATCGAGGGTATGGAGTAAGGACTCAATGTCATCGAGCGTGAACCCTCCTGCGTAATCTCCGGTATCGATATAGCAAGGCGAAGGCCCGATCATCACATGAGCAGCGATACGGTTTTGGTGAGCGCGATCTGTCAAAGCACCGATCATGGCGCTGACGGAGTGACCGATGATAATGACTGGGCCAATAGCGAATTCATCGATTACCTCAGTTAGATCCTGCGCATAACCCTGCAGCGTTCCGTATTTGTTCCGTTCGTAAGCTTCCAAGTCGGACTGCCCAGCACCGACCAGGTCGTAGAGAACTACCCTGAATCGACTGGTGAAATGCTCAACCAGGTAGCACCACATGGTTTGATCACAACCAAAGCCGTGGGAAAAGATCAGCGTGGCCGAGCCGTCGCCTACTACATTTACGTTATTGCGGTGCAGGACAGACATGCTAGGTGCTCAGAATGATTCAGATGGAAACTCACGTGCAGCTCGCAGTGTAGACAGCAGCATCCTCTACGTCATCGTCGGGATGTAATAATGCTGATATCTGGTTCCTGCTCAATAGCTGCGGCAGCGCATAATGCTGTCAACTCCTCGGGATGGAATAGAAAAATGGAAATGCGCCCACCTTTCAGGCTAGCGATGGCAGTGGCCCTTTCGGAGTACCGTCTGGCCCAGGGCGAGATCGTTACCAGCATGTTAAATGGAACTGCGTACGGTGAGATCTGGCGGCAAAAGCAGTTGAGACTGGATCGTGCATTAGACGTGTGGAGCCAGCTACCTAGAAAGTACTACGGGACTGAGAAATCGTTAGTTTAGGGTGGATCCTTACCTGGATGACGCTCATAGAGCGTTTGCGGGCAGAGGCGGGGGGCATCACCCTCGTTCAGGATGGAAGCCCACAATGCTGAGTCATTGATATAGGGTGATCTGAAACCGACGTGCTCGCAAATCACGCTCAGATAGTTCTGTTTTTCCAAGGCCCTAGGTTCATCCCTCGAGCGGGATCAGTTGCATAATGGTCATCGGCTCCGGGTGAGTTCGTAGCAGAGTCAAGCCGTCTAGGGTGCCGGCTGCTTTGCCGTTGTAAAAAAAGACTCCCTCCCGAATCTCACCGCACTGCTCCTGCTTAGGCCCCTCGAAATAGACGCCCTTTTGCACAAAACCTATGCGATCACCATCAAAGTGAAGTTCATAAGTGGTGGATGGATCGAACTGCTCTTCAACCATTGTGGTGACTCCATTTACAGCTGACACCGATCCGGAGTGGAGTGGTGAGGTCTTTTTTAACATTCGATGAGGATATGAATGCCTCCCGTCGAGCTGGTAGAGAAAAGGCCTTCCCTTTTGGTTAAACAAACCTAGAGGGAAGGCTTTGTTACCTGAGGCTGGCCTCAAGCCCAAACGATACTCAATTTACAGGGTTCGATTGAGCCTTCATTTTTTCTTCAATTTTTAAATCTACAGCTGCGCGGACTTGATCCACACTAAAGCTTGCTGGCTTCTGACTAGGAGGGTAATCGATGAAGGTTTGCAGGAACGCCGCCGACTTCATCACTGCAATTTCGGTCAGGTAAACGTTTTTGGTCGCCCAATCGTAATACTGGTCGGAAACAATATCGGCGCGCTCATACGGATCCATGCGCAGGTTGAACACTTTCGGTACGCGCAGGCATACGAACGGCTCGCTCCAGACTTTGAAACCACCCGGTGCGCGTTGTTCGCAGAACACGGCTTTCCAATTGCCGAAACGCATAGACACCAGCACGCCATCGTCGTTGAAGTAGTAGAACTCCTTGCGCTCACCTTTAGGGCTCTGGCCGGTCAGGTACGGCAGTTGGTTGTAGCCATCCAGATGCACTTTGAAATTGGTGCCACCGGAAGTCGGCGCCCAGCCTTTGAGCAGTTTGTTGGTGACATCGGTTTCACCCGCAGCGGCGAGCAGTGTCGGGAACCAGTCCAGACCCGAGAACAGCTCGTTGGACACTTCTCCCGGTTTGATTTTGCCCGGCCAGCGAACCATTGCTGGCACACGGTAAGCGCCTTCCCAGTTGGAGTTCTTTTCGTTACGGAACGGTGTGGTTGCCGCATCGGGCCACGACCACTGGTTAGGGCCGTTATCGGTGGTGTAAACGACTATGGTGTTATCGGTTATTTTCAGGTCATCAAGGGTTTTCAACAGTTTGCCGACGTCACCGTCGTGCTCGATCATTCCGTCAGCGTAATCGTTGCCCGGCATGCCGCTTTGGCCCTGCATTGAGTCACGAATGTGCGTAAAAGCGTGCATGCGTGTGGTGTTCATCCAGACAAAAAACGGTTTGTCCGCTTTCGCCTGTTTTTCGATGAAGGCCTGAGCGGCTGCAGTAGTTTCGTCGTCGATGGTTTCCATGCGTTTTTTAGTCAACGCACCGGTGTCTTCGATCTTGCCATCAGCAAAGCTATGAATAACGCCGCGAGGGGAGGTGGCTTTAACGAATTCCGGGTCGTCTTTCGGCCAGTACGGACGCTCAGGTTCTTCTTCAGCGTTGAGGTGATACAAGTTGCCGAAGAATTCGTCGAAGCCGTGGTTGGTCGGAAGGTATTCATCTTTGTCGCCCAAGTGGTTTTTACCGAACTGACCGGTGGCATAACCTTGCGACTTGAGCGCCTGAGCAATGGTGATATCTCGCTTTTGCAAGCCGACCGGTGCACCCGGGATCCCGACTTTAGACAGGCCGGTACGCAGCGGCGTCTGACCAGTAATGAACGAGGATCGCCCGGCGGTGCAGCTGTTCTCCGCGTAATAATCGGTGAACATCATGCCTTCTTTGGCAATCCGGTCGATGTTTGGCGTTTTGTAACCGACAACACCCATAGAATAGGCGCTGATGTTGGTCTGGCCGATGTCATCACCGAAGATCACAAGGATGTTGGGTTTTTCAGCTGCTGTGGCAGTTGCCGACAGCGCCATCACCGAGGTCGCCACTAGGGCGAGCTTGGGTAGCCACGTGCGTATGCGATTCATTGAGTACTCCTTTCGCTAGATTTCGCCGCTGTTTGCGACCAACTCAGTTCCGATCCCGCCTATTTATTTCCGTTACGTCTGCTCGGCCATCCTCGCAAACGCCTAGCCACTTGGACGACATGTCAACGATAGTCCAGTCGCGGGTTTTTGCTTCATCTTCCGACGACGAAGTCAATTTGGTCGCGAAAAATGTGACGTTGTGCAGCTGATGAGGCAAAAATACTGCTCGATGTTTTCGTGCATGAATTACCGTTTTCGTTGCGAAACGCAACATTTTGAAGCAGTAGGCTGTGGAACCACTTTTTATAAGAAACAAATGTGTATTCGTGTCGGCGAATCAACTTTCCTATTAAAGAAGAAAGCTGTTAATACGAATCTAACCGGTTATTTCCTCGGCGCAGATACGTCAGCGATCACGAATTACTTTGCTGAAAGATGGTTTTTGCTGAGTGCTATTCGTGCTGCTCAATTCGTCGAGCTCGGTTTTTCGAGGTGAAGATATGGATAAAGTGCTGTAGATCTCTTCGAATATCGCCTGCTCAAAAAGCTTAGTGTCTCGTGACTCTCTTTGGAATAATGTGCTTTTGAGTTTCAGCGGCCAATATATCGCGACTACGCCACCATACGCATTTCGCGATGCTACTTTGTGCCGAAGTTTAATAGAAAATTCGCGATTTGGTTCTACTACAACATGAGCCATGCCACAGACCTTTCTTGCGAGTCTGTCAGGGATTACAGAGTATTGATTGTTATTGCTCGCGCTCACGTAGATTACTGGAAGTTTGCAGTTTATATTTGATTTTATTATTTCCACAGCTGTCTGTTTTCCTGCGCAGGAATCTTCTAATATGACGGGAGAAACAGTTACGGTTAATTTGCCGTCAAAGCCTCCGCCGAATTTGCTAATGAGTTTAAACAGCAATGTTGGCTTTAAGATCTCCAGATGCTCGTTCCTGATGTCGGTCGCGGCGCTCGTAATCGAAACCCTGACCCAGAGAGATTTTGGCGTTGTTAGGATGTGTACATCAATTGCTGTGAACGTATGAATTGCATTGCTTCTATACTTGATGAAATTATTTTCTCTATTTTTAGATTGGAACACCTCAATACTCTCTAAATCCTCGGAATAAACAAAGCACCCCTGGCCCCTAAGAGATTCAAGGATTATTTCCGTAAGCTTTGTGAATGGCAGATCTATTAACCACTGAAGAGTTTCAAATAAAATCTCCTCCCGTGAAGCACATTGGTGAAGTGGGAAACAAAACTCCGAGCGCATAATTATCTCCTAGACTTTATAATTTCTCTATGAGCAAGGGGCATTTAGGTTCCGAGTTCAGCTAACGTGCCGTTGGAGCGTGCAGAGCTAGTTTAGACTCGAATTTCCGAATAAAGGAAAGCGTAGCATCTGCAACGATTCATAGATGAGACGTAGCGGCTGTTTGCTTTTGGGAAGGGTTCATGAGGTTCTTAGAGAGCTATACAGGCGGAGCGCGCAGGTGTGGGAAATGGAAGGCGGCAAGCCCCGCGACTGACTACAGGGCTCGCTTATGACTGCCGTCCGCCATGAGGAGGTACGTCACAAATCCTGAATAGAGATCTTCTTTTCAATAGCGAGCTAGTATCAATCCATTTGAATCTCAGTCATATCCATTGACCGACCCTATACTTGCGCTCCACCAGGGAGGCGGAACATGTCATTGAATTCCGAATCTGCACGACCCAAAGACTTCATCGAAATGTTACCCGCTACGTTTTCACCTACATGCCAGAGCTCAAATTTCGGGAGGTTGAGCCACGCCGGCGGCTTCGCCTCTACTGGAAAAGCCGATTTGGTTTGATAGGTGGCGACACCTTCCATTATCGAGACCAGAGCGATACCGTGAGTTTGTGCATACTTTATCGCTCCGGATTGAAATCCTGATGTCGTAAAAAGCAGTCCTTTATGAGCGCCCAGAGACCTGATTTTGTCGTGCAGCACCTGAACCAGCTCACGTTCAACCGGGTGACGGTGTTTCTTGCACTCAATTAGCACCGTGAATTCGGCGCCTCCAAAGGCTTGAAATTTCGCCAGTACATCGATCTGGTAAGTGGAGTCGTAAGCCTCAAGCTTTACGTTGTGAATGACCTGGAGCGAGGTCAGCTCACCACTCTGTTTGAGAATCCATTCCCTGACTAAATACTCGAATTCAGTCGCTGTGATATCGAGATTGGGATTCGCCATCGGTGGAAACATTTGGCGTCCTTAAACTGAGTGATTGTCCGCACATCTTGTAGCTGGTGGGTGGTTGTACAGCCCCAGCGGCTACGGTGAAATTATCGCGAGCGGAGCCAACCGTCCATTTTTTCCAGCCTACCGGCCTCAAGTAGCGTTGGCGTTCCTAAATCTGAAGGCTTGAGAATCTATTGTCTTTCACAGGGAAGGGAATTACTCGAGGATCTCTTCATTCGCTGCGACCCTGTGATGATCGACCTGCGATATCTTCGACCCTCCTTTGTCCAGCAGTGCTGAGCTAACTCGTCAGTGACGTCGATGATCTCCGATCACCAAAGTAGGCGGTGGTGTGAGGATAATGAATGCCCACCAAAGAGACTTTTGTCGTTGAGCCGCAAATGCTTGAAGGCGCACGGGGGATGGAATGAGCACTCCTACGGCTCCGAGTCGCTGTGTTTGCGAGGATTGTCATAACTCAAATGCGTGTTGCCCCCAACGTCAGCTGAAAGCTCATCTGGGACTACAGTTGAGGATTTCATCTAGATGAGTCATCTACCCGTTCCTGCAGGTGCAATAAAAGGGCCTCTTTCAAATCGAGCAGCGCCTCACACAGTCGCCGATCTTCGCGAGCATCACCTGAATTTGGTTTGAAAGCTTGCGTGTGCCGAAGTAGAACTTCGGAATCGTTTGTGTTGAGGTCAAAAGTGATCATGTGGATCCTGGAGTTTGGAGAAGGGGAGCCTTAACAGGCGAAACCATGGCTAAGCCTATCGAGGTCTGCTTTTACGACTTCATATCCCTCTTGACTGTGAGCCATTTGCAACCGAGAACAATCACTGGCTTCTATTGCCGGTTGATTCAGCCAATGATCGGCTTTGGGTTTGTTGCCAAAAATTTGCTCAGCCTGGCGCTGAATCAGCTCAACATAATTCATTATCTGACCCGCTTGAGACCCATTGACGAAGGGTGACGGTATTCTGATTTCGAGCTTTTCTCTCGGGTAGCAGAAGAGTACCGGCGGTTGGTGCACGTGTTAATGAGGCTACCTAAGGTAACGTTGTGAGGAGAACGGTGCATCGATCTTTGCGAACTGGAGCTGTGAAACGCGGTAGCTAACGTTTATTCCCGGCGCGGGCCATTCTCACGCTCTGACGAGCCTTGCTGCCCTTGGGTCTAGGTAACCACCCAATGAAACCATCAGAAAAAAAATAGCAGAGCGCGAAGGGCTGCAATCGATAATTCGCTAAATCAGCTACGGCAGAGTATCCGGATTTTGCAGCTAGCGACTCTGTGGCCTTCGATAATTTTATCGTAGAAAAGACAAGGAAGGGCATTAGCCTCGTCCAGGCGCTTGAGGCATTGGTCGCGCTCAAGCACAGTCACCGATCATGAGGCTCCGAATTGGCTTTATGGGCATGTATCTGATACGCATCCAATCAATCTGTGCTGCTCATCCATTCTTCAACTTGGAAGTCCCAACTTGGAGTCCAAAAATCAAGTGTTGGCCAATAATTCTGGAATTTTCTATAATCCAGCTTCAACGCCTCTGCCCGTGATTTTTTGTCGATCACGGCCCAAGCGCAATACATTCTCTCTTTCCAGTCTTCCGCAGCGAGCAAGGCATCTCCTATATCAAGTTTGCCTCCGAGGCCGTACAGTCGAGAGTTGAAAAAATCAACTGCAACGTGAGCATAGTTAGGTTGATGGAGGGCAACCGCATCGGCAAAGTTATAGAGCAAGCCGATCCCTTGGGAAATCGAGCGCGTGATCGACTCTTTTTTTCTGTCGTGTGCTATGTTTCTAACATACGTCCAGCATTAGTTTGTAATAGACGGACATCAATGGAGAAGGTTGGCATGATCAGATCCTCATTCTATTAGCATTTCGGTGCATACTTTCCTACGATTCCGCAGTGGGGATTTCCGCACAAAATCGTGAAACATCATGTTGAACGAGTCAAAGCCAGGCCAATAATTTTTATTTTCCTCGTCGTCATAGACATATCCGAGCGCAAGTCCTTGTTCTTGATAGTTCAAAATCGGCCAAGTAAGGTTGAAACGCTCCCGCCAAGTTTCAGCTCGCACAAGAGCACAGGCAGTCTCCCAGTCCAATGACGCCAGATTACCCAACGCATCGGTAACATTGGTTTCACGGGTAATTTCTTCCCAATCATCAACGAGCGCTTGCATTTTGTCGAACACATACAAGATCCAGCCGATAGTTTGAAATTTGCACTCGCGCACTGACTGCGGAACATCACCCAAGTCATTAAAAATCACAAAAGCAGTTTTGGTATTTTCTGAATGCTCAACGTGAATAGAATAAGACTCCACTGCATAACTCCTTTTTATTGTTGTATGAACAAGCTAGCATGAGAGTTTTTTACCTTGCAAGAGAGTTTTGCTTGACAAAAATCAAGTGATATATATACAAGCATCCTATTAAGCAATGAGGAGTTAACAAGGGCCTGCTCAAATGATGCAGAAGACTTAACCCTGGAAAACCTGATTTTATCGATGAGTGATAAGACCGACCTATGACCTAGCTTATCGCTTGGTAATAATCATGAATTCACTGCGCCGAGTTCATCTGGCTCGATTTAGATGACTTGTCTCAAAGCCAAGGGGAGGAAAAGTACTGCAAATTTCAGCAGAAAAAGACGGTTTCTGTATGCCCAAATACGTCGCAACAGGCTAGGAGCAGTCACTCCACAATGACTGGAAATGTCTACTGCTTACATGCTGGTCTTTTTGAATATCCTGCGAGCATAACCAGCCCGTTGGCGGCCTTGTCCGCCAGCAGGCATGACGTCAGCTCGGGAAGCTATTGCGATAAGCCCAATGTTTGGCTTGGTGGTCGGGCGGGTAATCAGGCACGGCCCTCGTGTAGACGGCGGGATCAGCCACTGACGCTCTGTGGCGGCGACACCAGCTCAATCCGCGTGACCCACGGCGCTTGAAAATAGAACCAGCGAACGCCGTCCGGCTTGGTAATGGGCTCGTTGAGAAGGGTCACATTCAAGCGCTCGAGGGTAGCCAGGCTGCCGTCAATATCAGCGGTACGCAAGGCCAAATGGCTGGCACCTGCGTCGTCACCGTGGGGTTGGGTTTGACTGATCTCAGTGCCTTGGTATTGAAATAACTCCAGCTTCGCGCCGCCGTCCATTTGCAGCATCACAAAACGTTGCAGCTCGCTGGAGCCATGCCAGCGGAATTGGCTTTTCCACTGATCCGGAATCTTGCCAGGGCTGATATCCGAGATCACCCGTGCGCCCATCAGGGCGGAGAAAAAGCGCGGGGCGGCTTCGATATCCGGCACATTGATGCCAACATGATCTATGGCCGAAACTTGAAGCTGTGCGGCTGTGTCTAGAGCGGTGTGGCTTTGGGAGGATGTGGTCGCTGCCTGAGTAGCGTTATTAAGGATCACGCTGATGGCCAGCAGTGGCCAGTGCAATAGGTTCATAACCTGTCCCTCTGGAAAAGGGTTGGCGGGCGCTCGTGACAGTCGCCCGCTGGGTGGTCAGATTTGCGCCTGGCCGCCGTCAACAAATAGCTCGATACCGTTGACGAAGCTGGCGTCATCCGAGGCGAGGAACAACGCGGCGCTGGCAATCTCGTCCGCTTCACCAACACGGCCCATGGGGATCAGCGACGCCAAGTAGTCAAGCAAGCCCTGCTGCTGAGCGGCATCGGGGCCGGCGAGTTCAACCAGGCCAGGAGTGCGGGTGGCTCCGGGGCTGATGGTGTTGATACGCACTTGGCGGTCTTTCAAATCCAGAATCCAGTTCCGGGCAAATGAGCGCACGGCAGCTTTGGAGGCGGCGTATACGCTAAAGGCGGCAGTGCCCGAGCTACCTGCAGTGGAACCGGTGAGAATCACCGAGGCTTTTTTGGCCAGCAGCGGCAGTGCCTTTTGCACAGTGAACAGCACGCCTTTGACGTTGCGATTGAAGGTGTCGTCGTATTGCTGCTCAGTGATGTCGCCCAGTGGCAGCATGGAGCCGCCACCCGCATTGGCGAATAACACATCAATTCGGCCGTGAGCCGCACCAATTTGGTGGTACAGCGCGTCAAGCTGATCGAGGTTGGTGGAGTCCACCCTTACGCCGGTGGCGTTGCCGACAGTGGCGACGGCGGCGTCCAGTTCGGCTTGGCGGCGGCCCGTAATGTAAACGTGGGCGCCTTCCTGAGCGAAGCGTTTGGCAGTTGCCAAGCCGATGCCCGTCGTCCCGCCGGTCACCAGTGCAATTTTGCCTTCGAGTTTGTTAGTCATGGTCGTTCTCCGGTATTTCGATTGAGTGAGTTGCGGTGTGGGAGAAGCTTATCGACGGGGCAGAAGTTTCAAAATAGATTGTCTGAAACCTATCGTTGCAGAATTGAAATGAGCAGACTTCCAGATTTTGAAGGGTTGGCGATGTTTGCCAAGGTGGCCGAAGAAGGCTCTTTCGCCGGCGCGGCGCGTGTCATGAGCGTGTCGGTGCCAACGGTATCGCGGGCGGTCGCACGGCTGGAGGAGCGTCTCGGTGGGCGATTGTTCAACCGCACGTCGCGGCAACTGGCGCTCACCGAATTCGGCGCGAGCATGGCGGCCAAGGCCGGAGAGATTTATCGGCGCGCTGAAGAGGTGGAAAGCGAAGCTCAGGATTTGTCGGTTCAGCCACGCGGCCAAGTACGCTTGGCGATCCCCATGTCGTTTGGTCTGCGCTGGGTGGCACCGCTGATGCCGCAGTTAATCCGGCAGTATCCCGAGCTGTCGATTGACCTGCACCTTTCAGACGCCTCGGTAGACCTGATCGCTGAGGGCTTTGATGCGGCATTACGCATTGCCGTATTGCCAGACTCCTCGCTCGTTGCACGGCATCTATGCACTGTCACCCAATACCTGGTCGCCTCACCAGCTTATCTAGAGACCCATGGCCACCCTGACCAACCCCGCGAACTGGCGGCCCGCACTTGCCTGAGTTATGCCTACCGAGCCCGTAGCCAAGTGTGGCGGTTCACCCATAAAGATGGCACTGAAGAAGACGTGGTGCCCAGCGGCCCGCTCAGAGTGACTAACTCGGATGCGTTACTGCCGGTGTTGCTCGAAGGCCAGGCCATCGCCGAACTGCCAGAATTTATCGCCAGCGAATACTTGAAAGACGGGCGGTTGGTCGTGGTGCTACCAGAATGGAGTATGACCCGTGGCGGCTTGTTTTTCGTCACCCCCTCGGCACGCACCCGTCCGGTTAAAATCAAAGCGTTGTCGGACTTCTTTGCCGAGCATTTAAGCCAGCCCGAATGGCGATGGCCGTCGTGAGGCCTTGCGACAATGGCTTTCAATTTTGAAACGATAACTTTCATTAGCGTCTATTTTTGAAAAGCAATAAATCTCTTAACGTGATCAGGCCAGCACCTACAGCGTGCCCATCTCTTATACGTTTCGGAGAAAATCGTCATGAAAAATGCCGTGGAATTGCTTCAAAATTACCTGATGCCATCCAGACGCCGCACTTAGCGGCAGCACTTTTCGCGGAAGATGGAGTGCTGGAGTTGCCCTACCTGGAGTCGCTGGGCATTCCCCATCGTGTGCAAGGTCTTGCGGCTATCGAGGGATTTATCGGCTCATTGCTCGGTAAAGTGCCGGACTTCAAATTTCGCAACGTTCGTTTTCTAATCGACACACCCGATCAGACGTTTGCCGAATACAGCGTAGAGGCCTTGGTGCCTTCCACTGGTCGCATCTATCGGCAGATGTACGCCGGCCGCCTGGTAGCCAAAGACGGCAAAATTCAGCTGCTGCGCGAATCCATGGATACCGTGGCCGCTGCCAAAGCGTTCGCGCCGGTTGGGCCAGAGCAACGCCATTAAATCGCGATGCTTTTAAGATTAAAAACTCGCGGCTAGAAAGTCTTCTGCAGGAGAGCTGTTTTGCTTGCGGGGAGGGGATTTAGTCGCATGCTTTTGTACTTATGTGTTGGGCATAGACTTTCCGCTTCTCGCCGAAAGCGGTCGGTCGTGAGTGGCAGCTATCGGCCAAAAGCAGACTGTCAGCAACCGATTGCTAATGCTCATTGGCCGGTTCAGACCTTTCTCGACCACAATAAAACGGCAAAAAAACCAATGCTTGATTATGAAGCAGTTAAATCCAGAATAATTACTAAAAGAAAATGTACATGAAGAAGCTGAGTAATGATTTCAGTGGAGCACTCCGAACGTTTGCGTACTACATGGCAAGCGGAAGCCACTAAATGCTTGAAAACGTGGAGTACATCGACATTTATGGCTCTGAGCCGAGTGCAATTGAGATGGTCTTCGCCATAATCGCGAACGTCATAGAGATGGACGGTGAAGGCAACGTGCTCAATTTCACCTACGCCCAAAGGAGAGCGACTGACTACTTAAGGTCATACTGCGACCCATCTTTCAAAGTAAAACCGCCTCTTGAAGACTGGGAAACTGAGTTATATGGGCCGCCCTCACTCGGACGCTAAGAAATTGCTTTAGCTCGCAGACACGAGGGCCGAACGGTCGCTTCTGTCCGACATCTGCCGGTGCTCACCGGCAGATGTGAATATAAAGCCTCCTACAGGGCCTACAAAATTAGAGGCATTTCAACCAGCCCTGTTATTTCTGTATGGAGCACTCCCGACTCACGAAATGTCACTGCCCATTTGCGCCACGAAAAAAAGCGCTTGGATGGCGAATGAACAGCATTTTCTTCATCAAGGATTAATTGAAGAAGAAGGAGACGCCTCTATTCTCGACGCGCCGCAAAGCGAAAGACTGCAAAAATTTCTGGCTAATAGTTTGAAATAACGCTTGGCGAAGTACGGTACGCAAAACGAGGTTTTTCTCGACTTGGCAGCCGAGCGCCTGGACGCGTCGCTCGCCGGCTCGCTTGTCATTGAGGACCGCTTTCTAAAAACGCCTCAAGGCGCCGACTATCACGTGCTCGATCAAAACTTCACGGATGAGGCTTACTTTGGCGTCGGAGCCGGTATCGCGACTCGGAAAAATGATCCATTGGTAGGCAAACTGAATGACGCATTAGCAGCCATCAACCAGGACGGCACCTATGACAAAATTCAAAAGTAGTATTTCCAATACGACATTTCAGGCGATAAATAATTTATCCGCTGCTCATCTCCACGCAACGCACTGAAGATGAGCAATCGACCCAATCAGCAGGCACTAGCGATCCATTCGGCGGCGCGTTCGGCGATCATAATCGTCGCAGCGTTGGTGTTGCCACCGACCAGAGTGGGCATGATCGAGGCGTCGACAACGCGCAAGCCCTCGATACCATGCACGCGCAAGCGATCGTCGACCACGGCGCTATCATCGTTGCCCATCTTGCAGGTGCCGACCGGGTGGTAAATGGTGTCGGTGCGTTTGCGCAGCACTTCGATTAACTGCTCGTCGCTATACAGGCCGTGGCTGTACATGTCCTTTAGTTTGAAAGGCGCCATGGGCGCTTGTTCGGCGATGGTGCGGGCGATGCGGTAGCCCTTGAGCAGTGTCTGCAAGTCATCGTCATGGCCCAGCAGGTTGGGATCGATGCGCGGAGGCGCGGCGGGGTTGGCAGAGTTCAGGCCGACGCTGCCGATGCTTTTCGGGCGCAATACACAGACATGGCAGCTCAGGCCGTGGCCCCAGTGCAGGCTGCGATTGTGGTCGTCCACCAAGCTGATGATCGAGTGCAACTGGATGTCCGGGCGGCTCAGTGCGGGATCGGTTTTCAGGAAGGCGCCAGCCTCTGCGCAGTTGCTGGCGAAGGTGCCGGTTTTTTTTCTCGTGTACTCCCACAGCTGTCTGCCCATGTGCAGGCCGCCCTTGAGCGAAAAGCCGGGCAGTGTGCAGTTGGGGCTGCGGTAGCACTGCACCACATCGGGATGGTCGCGAAGGTTCTGGCCGACGCCGGGTAGCTCGTGTTGCAGGGCTATGCCGTGGGGCTTGAGGACACCCTGGGCGCCGATCCCCGACAGCATCAGGAGTTGCGGGCTGCCGAATGCACCAGCGCTGACCAGCACCTCCTTGCGCGCCTGCAACGTCAGGCTTTTGCCTTTGTGCCGCACTTGCACGCCATGGGCCTTTTTGCCTTTGAGCAACACGCGCTCGGCCTGGGCGTCGGTCAATACCGTAAGGTTCTCGCGCTGGTCGCGGATTGGCTTGAGGAAGGCCGTGGCGGTGCTCCAGCGCCGGCCATTGCGGATGGTCACTTCGTAGGGGCCGACACCTTCCTGTTCGATGCCGTTGAAGTCGGGGTTGTAGCGATGCCCGGCGGCGACGGCGGCGGCAATGAAAGCCTCGCTGGCCGGATGCGACTGGGCTTTACCGACATAGAGTTCACCCGTGCTGCCATGCAGGGAGCTGGCGCCTGCGTGGTGATGTTCACTTTGGCGGAAGTACGGCAAGACGTCGTCGAACGACCAATCCGCATTGCCCAGTGCGGCCCAGTCGTCAAAGTCGGTGCGATGGCCACGGATGTAGATCATGCCGTTGATCGAGCTGCTGCCGCCCAGGGTCTGGCCCCGAGGCTGGTAACCGATGCGCCCATTCAACCCCGGCTGCGGCACGGTGTCGAACGCCCAATTGACATGCCGGCTCGGCAGGATGGCCGCGACGCCAAGGGGCGTGTGAATCAGGGGCGACCAGTCTTTCGGTCCGGCCTCAAGCAGGCACACACGGACGTTCGGATTGGCGCTCAGGCGATTAGCCAGGACACAACCGGCAGAGCCGGCACCCACGATGATGTAGTCGAATTCCATTGGTTTTATTCTCGGTTGCGCTACAAAAACGAGCTATGCCGCGCCAGGTCTACGGACAACTCGGGTATGGAATTCTTGACCGATGGGGCGTAGATTTATTGATCTTTCATGACTTGTTTTTGATTTTTAACGACTATGACGGCATTGATCCGTACCACTTCACTGACCGGGTTTCGCGAGTTGGCCGAGCAGTTCGGCGGCCAGCCGGACGCGCTGCTGCAGCGCTACCGCATAGACCCGCAATGCCTCTTCGAAGAGGACGCCAGGGTGCCATTACGCTCACTGGTAGGGTTGCTGGAATGCGCGGCACGAGAACTCAAATGTCCGGACTTCGGCCTGCGCATGGCTGATTATCAGGACCTGGATGTATTGGGGCCCATTGCCTTGATCGCCCGCAGCTCGGCGACGGTCGGGCAGGCTCTGGAGGAGATTGTGCGGTTCATCGGTTTTCACAGCCCGGGTATCGAGCTGGACCTGGATATCAGCGATGCCGGCGCACCGCAGCTGTTGATCGACATTCGCTTGCCGGGGTTATTGCAGCAACGGCAAATGATTGAACTGGCCATGGGCGTGGCGCACAACATCATGAAGCTCCTCTGTGGTCCGAAGTTCGCGGCCCAAGCCATCTTGCTCAGCGGTAGTTCGCCCTTGTCGTCGGCGCGCTACCGGCGTTTTTTCAAGACCACTGTCTACAGTGGCCAGGTCTGCAGCACCATGGTGCTGACTGCCCAACAGCTGGAGCATGCCATCGAGCAGCAGGATCTTCTACTGCACCGCACGCTGGTGCAGTATTTCAGTCACTTCAATAGCCAGGCACCGACGGACCTGGTGGAGCAGGTCGAATGGATGATCGTGCGTACGCTTGCTACCCAGCGCTGTCGGCTGCCGATCATTGCCGAGCAACTGGGCCTGCACGAAAGGGTCCTGCAACGGCGCCTGGATCAGGCGGGGCAGGGGTTCGAGGCGATTCTGGAAAACGTGCGCCGCCAGCGCGCCGACTCTTACCTGGCCGAGCGCAGCATGCCGATGTCTCAGGTGTCGGGTTTGTTGGGGTACAGCGAGCAGAGTGTGTTCAACCGTGCGTGCCGCCGCTGGTTTGCAATGACTCCGCGGGCACGCCGGCGTCAGTTGCTGGAAGCTTAGGTCAGGCCCAGCTCCTTGGCCCGTGCCACCGCCTGGGTGCGCCGCTTGACGCCCAGCTTGACGTTAACCCGCTGGGCGTGGGTTTTCACGGTGTGCAGTGAAATGAACAACTGTTCGGCGATTTGCTGGTTCGAGTGACCCTGAGCAATCAGTTTCAGCACGTCGAGTTCCCTTCGACTGAGCAGCTCGGAGGGCGTCGTGGCATCGGCGAGAGTTTCCTCGCGCCAGCGTATCAGTGCCGGATTGCGTTTCGCGAAGGCGCGCTCGACGCTTACCAGGCCGATCTGCCGCGCCAGAGCAACGGCGTCCAGCAACATCTGCTTGGCCTGGGCCGGCTTATTGCTGGCATACAGACCTTCGGCGAGGGTAAAACTGATTTCGCACGCCAGGGTCCGCCGACCCTCATTGCGGGCGCGCTTGTACAGCTCGGTCAGGCTGGCCAGTGCGTCGTCCACCGCGCCATTAGCCAAGCGCGCCTGCAGTTGCAACAGGTGCAGGCGCAGGTGCAGTTCCGGGCTGCCATAGGGTGAAAAGCTCATGACGGATCTTGGCAGGGCCGCCAGTGTCCGCTCCACATGTGCCGCACGCCCCTGTGCCAGCCAGATCCTGGCTTTGGCACGCACCAGCAGGCCTTGGTACATCGACTCGTTGACGTGGTTGTACTGCATTTGGCGTTCGGCGTCGGATAGGCGCAGGAAGGCCCCATTGAAATCCCCGCGCAGCGCGTCCAGTTCCGCCAGCCCCAGATAGCCCCAGATCGTCGCGCTGTCACCGCACCGTTGACATTCGTGCTGGCCGGCGAGAAAGGCCATTTGCGCCTCATCATAACGCCCCTGTTGCAGCAACAGTCCGGCCCTACGCAACTGCACACGACCGCGCATCGGGCTGGGTTCGTTACCCCAGGCATCGGTCAGTTCGCTGAACAGGCGATTGAGCAGGGTCTCGGCACGCAGCAGTTCGCCACGAATTTCCAGCAGTTTCACGTGCCCTAGCGCCATCACGCTTTCCATCGACAGGCTGCCGTGTTGGCGTGCCTGTTTGATAGCGATGCGGTTGAGTTCCTGTGCATCGTCCAGGCGACCTTCGATCAGGGCTTGTTCCAGGCGCAAGGCGCAACTGAACAGGCGTTGGCTCCAGGCTTTGTCGGGCAACTCGTCGATGGCTTCCTCGAGCAGTTCCCGGGCCTGGTCGGCCGTGCCCAGATGAAAGGCCAGGTTGGCTTTCAGCGCCTTCCACTGGGCGATCAGCTCATGCTGGCTGCGGGCGTTGGGTTGTGGCAGGAAGCGCGCCAATTGTTCGGTGTATTCGGCTGCCTGGTCGAGGCGGCCACTGAGCATCAAGGCCCAGGCACTGAGCAGCAACAGGCGCGGGGTGCTGGTCAGCAGCTCTTCCGGCAGGTCCTGGCGCCAACTGATCACTTGCGCAAGGCTGCGTCCCTGCAAGACAGCATCACCGGTGAAGCGCTGTAGCAAGTTGGCGGCCATGTCTGTCTGGTCCGCGCGCAAGGCGTACTCCAGGGCCATGCGCACGTTGTTCTGACTGACATACCACTGGCAGGCCTTGCGAAATACCGACTTGACTTTTACCGCCGGCAACTGCGCGGCCAGCACCGCCGCCAGCGCGGGCTGCACCCGCAGCATGGACTCCCGTTGCGGCGACGCTTCGATGAACAGGCCACAGACTTGCAGGTGCGCCACCAGTCGGGCGCCGTCACCCATGCCCAGTACCTGCTCGCACAGATCCCGGTCGAAGCAGGAAAACTGCGCCAGGGTGAACAGCGCTTCCTGGCATTCCGCTGCGAGCTCATCGAGCACTTCGTACCTGAGGTACTCCATCAGGGTCGGATGTGCCGGGTCGTAGGGCGTCGGCGGTTGCGGCGCCTTGAACTTCAACAGGTGCAGGCGCACACCGCTGCACCAGCCTTGGGACTGGTCTAGCAGCGCGTGGACATCTGCATCGGGCAAATGCAGTTGATGGTACTGGAGCAAGTCGCAGAGTTCCTGGGCATTGAAGCTCAGCTCGGTATGGCCCAGTTCAAACAGCTCACAGTCGAGCAATAGGCGAGTCAATTGCAACTGCGGACGACGGCGACTGGCGATCCACCATGCAATGTTCGACGGGCACGACTGCATCAGCTCGCTGACCAGGTCGTCGAGGGCGCTGTCGGGAAAGTGCGGGTAGTCATCGATCATCAACCACAGCGGGCCGATGTGCCGCTCAAGGGCCTGGCGGATATCGGCCAAGTCCGCTTGCACCCTGAGTGCATTGGCCAGGTGATTGAAGAAAGCCTCGGTCGTCAGGGCTTTGCCACGTAGGTTCATGTACATCAGGCGGGTATCGGAAGGACAGTGTTGCAGGCATTCGGCGAGTAACGCGCTTTTGCCGCTGCCGGGCGGCGCGCACAGCAGGCGCAATTGACAGTCGGCTTCAAGCAGGGCCTTGCTCAGGCGTGGACGCAGGAGATGACCGGGGTTGAGGCGGGGCAGGCCAGTGGCCCCTTGAACGCTGAGTGCAGAGTGAACCATGAACGCGATCGATTTGTTGTTTTAGTGGCGCTTATCCTTACAGAGCCCGGGCGAGTGACGCAAATAAACCTGCCCCAACGGATAAAAAAGGCGGCCCGAAGGCCGCCTCAAGGGATGTCGCAGGAAATTGGACTTACCGCAGGATCAGCGCACACCTTCCTGGCGAAGCGCGGCCGGGGTGTAGTTGGATGCCATGGTCTTGTAACCGAACTCGACGCTGCGTTTTTCTTCGTTCTTCAAACCCACAACGGAGTAGCGCCCCGCCACCAGGTCGTACAGGGTTTCGGCGGTGTAGCCCGGCACCTGCTTGTTGTAGTACTGCTGGATGTGACCTTCACCGACGCGCCATAGCGCGCCGCGTCCGTCGTAATGGTCAACCTCCGCCAGTTCCCAACTGTCTTCATCGAAGTACATGTGTCGGGTGGCATAGATATGGCGCTGTCCCGGCTTGAGCGTGGCCACCACCTCCCAGACCCGGTGCAACTCGTAGCGGGTCAGGTCCTGATTGATATGCCCGGCCTTGAGAATGTCGCCGTATTTGAGCGTGGGTGAATCGAGCTTGTAGCTGTTGTACGGAATGTACATTTCCTTCTTGCCCACCAGCTTCCAGTCATAACGATCCGGCGCGCCGTTGAACATGTCGTAGTTGTCCGAGGTGGCCAGGCCGTCGGCGGCCGTGGCCGGGCCGTCGTAGGACACTTGCGGGGCGCGGCGCACCCGGCGCTGACCGGCGTTGTAGAGCCATGCCGAGCGCGGCTCCTTGACCTGGTCGATGGTCTCGTGGACCAGCAACACGTTGCCGGCCAAGCGCGCAGGGGCTGTGACGCGCTGGATGAAATAGAACAGGATGTTCTGTGCCGAACTCTTGTTTTCGTCCGCCAGCTCGCTGGGATAAGCCACTTCATCTTCGAAGTGGACCATGCTGAAGTCGCCGTCGGTTTGTGGCTGGACCCGGGTGATCAGGCGTTTGGTATTGCCGCCGCGGTAGCGCGTGCTGTGGTTCCACACCACTTCGATGCCGCTTTTCGGGATCGGGAAGGCGTAGTAGTGACTCTCGTTGAAGCCGGTCAGGCCGTTCCCGCCATCGACGCCCTGGGTGTTGACGGCGCTGAGTTTCGCGGCGCTATAGATGGCGTCCGGCACGGCCGCGGTGCGATGGGTCTTGTAGACCGGAATCTTGTAGGTTTGCGGATAGCGCTGGAACATCGCCATTTGCCCGGCGGACAGCTTGTCCTTGTACTGGCTGGCGTTCTGCGCAGTGATGGTGAACACCGGCTTTTCATCGGCAAAGGGGTCGGCCAAAAAGCCCCTGCTGTCCACGGCGCCGGCGTTCACCGGCAGGCCGCCGGTCCAGGCGGGAATGCTGCCGTCGGCGTTGCCATTTTTCTCTGCGCCCAGAGGCGTCAGCTTGCTCCCCAGGGCGGCAGCTTCCTGTGGGCTGACCTGGGCCATGACGCTACTGGCCAACAGGCTCAATAGCAGGGCGCCCGTGTGTATGACGTGCTTGCGGTTGCTCATTGTTTTTATCCTTATCGAGACGGGTACGAGGCGGCCTGGCAGCCAAGTGAAACGCTACGCAATCGCCGCGCGGGA
Organism: Pseudomonas sp. 18058; assembly: GCF_902706155.1. Lineage (NCBI taxonomy): Bacteria > Pseudomonadati > Pseudomonadota > Gammaproteobacteria > Pseudomonadales > Pseudomonadaceae > Pseudomonas > Pseudomonas sp. 18058. The sequence goes on along the minus strand of NZ_CACSJY010000009.1, from coordinate 113,422 downwards.
AGTAACGGGACAAAAGAGTGAATTTGCAACTCATCCTTTGGTGGGAGTTTTTTGCTTGAAAGGGCCTTGGTCTATCAAGGTCGCAGAGCACGGCCAGAAGGAAAGGGAAGGATGTAACGAATTGTTCCCGTAATGGCCGGAATCCTGTCGAAAGTCATCCTTTTTCAGTATTGGTCGTCGATGTGCTGACGCCTAAGGTAGCGGCCAGCCATCAGCCTCCATTCGCTATCAGGGGGGCGCATTTTTCCCGATTCAGGAAGCAGCGATGAACAGCACCTTGCTAAAGTCCTATCGAAAGACCTCACTGGCGCTGGCCATGGCGTTTGCCGTGCCGCTGGTGCATGCACAAGAGGCACTGATCCAGCCGAAGCCGGCAACGCCGGCGACCCAGGCGGCGAATGCCAAAGTGCTCGCCGAATTGCCCTTCAGTGACACCTCCGACTTTAGTGACGCCCAGCGCGGGCTGATTACCAAGCCCGATACCCTGACCATCAAAAACGCCAAGGGCGACGTGGTCTGGGACCTGGAAAGCTACAAGAAGTACATCGGCCTGAGCCAGGCCGCACCGGCGGAAATCAACCCGAGCCTGTACCGCAACGCGCAATTGAACCTGCAATACGGCCTGTTCAAGGTCACCGATCGTATCTACCAGGTGCGCGGTTATGACCTGTCCAACATCACCTTCATCCAGGGTGATACTGGCTGGATCGTGTTCGACCCGCTGATTTCCACGGAAACCGCAAAGGCAGCCCTTGAACTGGCGAACAAGGCCCTGGGCGCACGTCCGGTGGTGGCCGTGGTGTACAGTCATTCGCACCTCGATCACTACGGTGGCGCACGGGGTCTGGCCAGCGATGCGGACTTTGCGTCGGGCAAGATCAAGGTCATTGCGCCGCAAGGTTTCAGCGAACACGCCGTCAGCGAAAACATCATCGCCGGCAACGCCATGAGCCGCCGTGCCATCTACATGTTTGGCGCGCTGCTGCCCCGCAACGAGCGCGGTGGCGTGACCGGTGGCCTGGGCCAGACTACCTCGACCGGCACCACTTCATTGGTGCTGCCGACGCAGTTCGTCAGCAAGACCGGAACGGTGCTGGACATCGACGGTGTGAAAATGGAATTCCAGATGACCCCGGGCACCGAAGCCCCGGCGGAAATGAACACCTGGTTCCCACAGTTCAAGGCGATGTGGATGGCCGAGAACACCACCAACACCATGCATAACATCCTGACCCTGCGCGGCGCCCAGGTGCGCGATGCGTTGATGTGGTCGCACTATATAAACGAAACCATCAATCTTTACGGGGCCAGGGCCGAGGTCAAGTTCCAGAGCCACCATTGGCCGCAGTGGGGCAACGCGAGGATTGTCGACTACTGGAAAAAACAGCGCGACCTCTACAAGTACACCCACGACCAGTCGGTCAACCTGATGAACAAGGGTTACACCGGAGAAGAAATCTCCGAGATGATCAAGCTGCCGCCGGAGCTGGACAAGTTCTGGCCGAACCGAGGCTACTACGGCACCCTCAAGCATAACTCCCGCGCGGTGTACCAGCGGTACATGGGCTGGTATGACGGTAACCCGTCGGACCTCGACAACCTGCCGCCCGAAGCGGCGGCGAGAAAGTACATGGACTACATGGGCGGCGAAGCAGCGGTCATGACCAAGGTAAAGGCCGACTTCGACAAAGGTGAATACCGCTGGGTGGCAGAAATCCTTAAGCACGTGGTCTTTGCCGATCCGGCAAATGCGGCGGCCAAGGATCTGCTGGCCGATACGTACGAGCAACTGGGGTATCAGGCAGAAAGTGGCGCGTGGCGCGGCGTCTACCTGCAAGGTTCCTACGAACTGCGCAATGGCGTACCGAGCGCCGGAGGCATCAGCGCCGTTTCGCCGGACGCGATGAAGGCGATGTCCCCGGAATTGCTCTTCGATTATCTGGCGGTGCGCCTGAACGGACCGAAAGCCGCAGGCAAGAAAATCGGCCTGAACCTCGACCTGATTGACCTGCACAAACAATATGGCCTGGCGGTGGAAAATGCCGTGCTCAACTACGGCGAACCACTGGTTGCCGCCGATGTGACATTGAGCCTAAGCAAGGCCACGCTGGCCGCGATCCAGATGAAGAAAGTCACCATCGACGATGCGCTTGCCAGCGGCGATCTGAAACTGCAGGGCAATCGCGAGAAGCTGGATGAGTTTTTGGGGCTGCTCGATACCTTCCCGTTCTGGTTCAACATCGTGACGCCATGAACAGGTCATGTACGCAGACTCCATGTCGCGAAATAGCACTCCACGTGACCGCCTGAACGTTGTCACCATGATCGGTAGAGAACGGCCGACTACTGCCCCTGGCCAAGGGCAGTAGTCGACCCATAGCTGCCGGTCGCGACATGCATCAAGCAGCCACTTGCTGCCACTCCGCACCTCGCGACCAAACCTGCCTACCGATGCAGATGTAGAGCAGATGCCTCGGAATCAGGGGCTGCATATGCCGATATATTTGACTTCCAACTTATCGACACTGGCGGGAAGCTTGCTGCCAAAAGTTCGCGTTGGGTGTAAGGGCGCATCAATGAGGAGCTGTGAGATGTCCTCTTATGATCTCCTAATGTCTGGTTAAGATCTTATTGTTGAGTGCGAATACCGTTAGTATCGCCCCCATGCTGAATGTCGATGGAGGCCGCGCATTTACTAATGCACGGTCACTGGCGAATGTCGCCTGCGATAAAGCCGCCAAAGACGTTGCATGGAAATGTCTCGCTCTGAATAACAATAAAAGAGAGTACCTATGCGCGATTTCGGGTCATTCAAGTGGTTGCTGCTTAGCACGCCGTTCCTCTGCCTTCCAGCCATGGCGGAAGGCATTTTCGAAGACGCAAAGGTCAGCGCCAACTTCAGAAACTATTACATCAATCGCAATTTCACCGAGAACGCCTACCCTCAGGCCAAGGCTGAGGAGTGGACGCAGAGCGTGATCATGGATGCACGTTCCGGCTTCACGTCAGGCACTGTTGGCTTTGGTCTTGATGCGCTGGGGCTGTATTCCCAGAAGCTTGATGGCGGTAACGGCACTACCAATACCCAATTGCTGCCTGTACATGATGGAGGACAGCCAGCGGATAACTTCGGACGCCTGGTGCTGGCGGCGAAGATCCGCTTCGCGAAAACTCAGGCGCGCATCGGCGAATGGTCAGTTTCACTGCCCGTGATTCGGTCTGACGATGGCCGCTCGCTGCCACAAACCTTCCGGGGAGCGCAGATCAGTTCGAAGGACCTGGACAACTTCACTTTTTACGGTGGGCAATTCCGTGGAAACAGCCCTCGTAACGATGCGAGCATGGAGCGAATGTCCATGTTCAACCGACCGGGTGTGACCTCAGATCGATTCAATTTTTCCGGCGTGGAATACGCGTTCAATGTCGGTCGGAGTCAGGTCGGTGCGTGGTATGCACAACTGGAAGATATCTATCATCAGCGCTATTTCAATTTCACCCACAGTCAACCATTAGGCCAATGGATGTTAGGTGCAAACCTGGGCTACTTCGAAGGCGAAGACGACGGGAAAAAACTGGCTGGAAACCTAGATAACAAGACCTACTCAGCATTGTTTTCCGCGCGATACCTGTCGAGCACTTTCTATGTTGGACTGCAAAAAGTGGATGGCGATAATTGGATGCGCCTTAACGGAACGAGCGGGGCGACACTTGCCAACGATAGCTTCAGCAACAGCTACGACTTCGCTGAAGAACGCTCTTGGCAGATCCGCCATGACTTCGATCTTGTTGCCGTGGGTGTGCCGGGATTGACCCTAATGAACAGGTATATCAGCGGCTCCAACGTGCACTCCGGTGGTTTCACCGATGGCAAGGAGTGGGGCCGCGAATCCGAGTTGACCTATGTTGTGCAAAGTGGCTCGTTGAAGAACCTGTCGCTGCGCTGGCGTAACTCGGTGATCAAGCGTGATTTCAGCCTGGCGGACTTCAACGAAAACCGCCTGATTATGAGCTATCCCGTTTCGATTTTTTAACTCGGTAGAAGTCGACGGACCGTAATTGCGTTCGTCGCCCTCAGCCTTGGCGATAATCCTTGGTGGTTTTACCGGTCCAGCGTTTGAACGCGCGGCGGAAGTTGGTCGGTTCGGAAAAGCCCAGCAGCAGGGCGATATCGTCGGTGCTCATGATCGTGGTCTTGAGGTATTCGATGGCGAGCGAGCAACGCACGTCATCGGTAATGGCCACGAATGAAGTATCTTCCTCTAGCAGTTTGCGCCGCAAGCTGCGGGTGGTCATGTGCAACCTTTCGGCGGCCATTTCCATGCTCGGAAACTCCCCCGGCGTCTGCATCATCATCTGGTACACCTCCCCGGAGATTCCCGCAGATACCTTGGCCTGGCCGATCAGTCGATCACAAGTCTCTTGCAGGACGGTTGCCGTCAAGCGGTGGGCAAGGTGAGGTTTTTGATCGAGGATCAAGCTGTCGTAGTGCAGTTCGCATTGGTCGTGATCGAAGATGCATGGGCAACCCAAGTATTGCGAATAGATCGCTGCGTGGGCCGGTGCGGGATAGGAAAAGCAAGCTTTTGTCGGCGGGCAGCTTTTGCCGAACACATCTTGAAGATGGGTGACGTGCTGAGTGAATTGCTGCTCGATCCAAAACTGTTTTATGTCTTTCGACGGGTTCGGGTTCGCTGCATCGGGGAAGGTCCACACCGCTTCTGTTTCGTACTCTTGCCATTCGATGGTCAAGGTAGGCGTGGCCAATGAATGGTATTTCACCCCAAGCCGAAAGTAGTCGCGCAGCGACAGGCACGACATCAATGCGTAGCCATACATCCCATAGGCGGACAGGTGAAGGCGGGCGCCAGTCTTGAAGGGTGTGGCCGGATCATTCGACAGAGACATTGCATTGCCGCATACCGCCGCGTATTGACGGACCGAGGTCAGCGCTGTTGCGTCGTAAATCTTGTCCTCATCGACGCCGCTACCTTTCAAACTCTCCGCGGGGGCGATGCCTTGTTCATTGAGGACTTCGACCAGCGCGGCAATTTTATAAGGCGCATAGATGCGCTCATTGAACAGCGGCATTTTCGGTGGCATCGGCAGGCTCCTGTGAGTGTCCCTTAGGGATTCATTGTTGTCCGGTAATGATCTTACTGCCGAGCGGGAAATTCAATAAGCTTCCAACCATCAGCAGTGACTGTGAAGCCAATAGCAGTCAAACGCACCTGCAAAGCCCAATAACAACAAAGGTCACCCCAATGAGTCAGCCAAACCGCAAAGTCATTATTTCCTGCGCGATCACTGGGGCGACGCACACGCCCTCAATGTCTGAATACCTGCCGCTAACACCAGCCGATATCGAGCGGCAATCGATCGAGGCGGCCGAAGCCGGCGCCGCCATTCTGCACCTGCATGCCCGCGATCCCCTCGACGGTCGGCCCACCCCCGACCCGGCGGTGTTCAGTCAGTTTGTCCCGGCGATTGCCCGTGCCACCGATGCCATCATCAACATCACCACCGGCGGCAGCACCAGGATGACCTTAGTGCAACGCCTCGCTTACCCGCTGATGGCCAAGCCAGAACTGTGCTCGTTGAACATGGGCTCGATGAATTTTTCAATCCACCCGATCGCTCGGAAAATCTCCAGCTGGAACCACGAGTGGGAGAAGGAGCACATCGAAGGCATGGAAGATGTGGTGTTCAAGAACACCTTCAAGGACATCAAGGCGATCATGTTGGAGCTGGGTGAATACGGGACTCGCTTCGAGTTTGAATGCTACGACGTCGGCCATCTCTACAACTTGGCGTACTTCGTCGAACAAGGCCTGGTCAAGCCGCCACTGTTCATCCAGTCGTGTTTTGGCATCCTCGGTGGCTTGGGCGCCGACCCGGAAAACCTAACGATCATGCGCACTACTGCCGACCGCTTGTTCGGTCGGCAGAACTACGAGTTTTCCATCCTCGGTGCCGGACGCCATCAGCTGCCCTTCGTGACCATGGGCGCGATCATGGGCGGCAACGTGCGGGTCGGCCTTGAGGACAGCATTTATCTGGCGAAGGGGGTCAAGGCCAAGACCAACGCCGAGCAAGTGCGCAAGATTCGCCACATCCTTGAAGAGCTGTCTTATGAAATCGCCACGCCTGAAGAAGCTCGTCAGATGCTCGGCCTCAAAGGCAAACACAACGTTCACTCGTAACTGATTTGCTTGAGCCCAAAAAAATAACAAAAAAGAGGTTTCACCATGACGATTATGCTCAGTACCGAACAGACGCACTGGCTGGCCACCCGGCGAGCCATGGCGCGCCTGATTCCGTTGATGTGCGCCATCTACTTCATGTCCTACCTGGACCGTACCAACGTTGCGCTGGCCAAAGCGGCCTTGAGCGCCGACTTGGGGATCAGTGCCGCCGCGTATGGCTTGGGCGCGGGGATATTTTTTCTTGGTTATGCACTGCTGGAGGTACCCAGTAACCTGTTGGCCCACCGCATCGGGCCGCGTCGCTGGATCGCCCGGATAGCGGTGACCTGGGGCGCGTTGTCCTCAGCGATGATGTTTGTCCAGGGTGAGTGGTCGTTCTACTTGCTGCGTGTACTGCTTGGCATTGCCGAGGCCGGGCTGTTTCCGGCGCTGATGTACATGGTCACCCTGTGGTTTGCGCCCAAGGACCGCGCCATTGCCATCGGCTGGATTTACCTGGCGCCGGCACTGGCACTGGTCATCGGCAACCCCATCGGCGGTGCGCTGATGAAGATGGACGGCATCGGCGGCTTGCACGGCTGGCAGTGGATGTTCCTGCTCGAAGGCCTGCCCAGCATCATTGTCGGTATTATTTTGTGGTTCAAGTTGCCGGAGCGTCCGAGTGATGCGCGCTGGTTGACCAAAGCTGAGGCCGACTCGCTAGAAGCCCATGCCTTGCTGCCGGGCCATGCTAATTCCCACGAGTATTCCGGCCATTGGGTCAAGGCACTGACGCGACCCACGACCATTCTGATCGGTCTGATTTACTTCCTGAACCAGGTGGCGTTTGTCGGGCTGGTGTTCTTCACACCGTCAATCATCCTACAGATGCAAATCACCTCACCGATGACCGTGGGCTTGCTGTCCAGCAGCGTCGGCATCGGCTTTCTCGCCGGGGTGCTGGTACTGCCGAGGATTCATCGCAAGATCGAACGCGATTGCTTTTGCCTGGGCCTGTTCACCTGTGGGTTAATTGCCAGTTCGGTGGCGTTCACCCTAATTGATGACGCCTCGGCGCGCATCGCCTTGTTCACCGCCACAGCGTTCTTTGCCGGTGGCGTGTTGCCGATCTACTGGGCCATCGCCATGAAACGCCTGCAAGGCATTCAGGCCGCCGCCGGATTGGCGTTCATCAACACCATCGGTCTGTTGGGCGGCTTTGCCGGCCCCTACCTATTTGGGCTGGCGGAAAAGGCCTCGGGTTTAAGTTCGTCCGGTTTCTATGTGATTGTGAGTGCTGCGGTGTTGGGCTTGCTTCTTGTGCCGGTATTGGCCAAAGCGATCAATGCCGAGCCGAGCCCGCTGCTGCCGCAGCCGGTGACTGAATAAGAGGAAGCATTATGAAAATTGTTGATTTGCTGACACCACCGCCGAATTTGAAGGTCGTCATTAGCGGTGGCGCCGCCGGCATCGGCGCGGTCATCGCCAAGGCGTTTTATGAAGTCGGTGCGCAGGTCTACATTGGCGACATCAATGCCGGCGCGGTCGAGCGCATGAAAATTGACTACCCGGGCCTGCACGGTGGCGTGGTGGATGTTAGCAGCCAGCCGCAGGTCCACCGCATCATGGACGAAGCGACCGAGTTGCTCGGCGGCATCGACGTGCTGGTCAACAACGCCGGCATTGCCGGACCGACCGGCAACGTCGAGGCACTGGATGCGCAGGCGTGGGAACAGACAGTGTCGACCAACCTTAACAGCCAGTTCTACTTCCTGAGCAAAGCGGTTCCGTTCTTGAAGCGCTCTAAACAGAACCCGCACATCATCGCCATGTCATCGGTTGCCGGTCGTTTGGGGTACCCGTTCCGTACCCCCTATGCCTCGACCAAGTGGGCCATTGTCGGATTGATGAAGTCGCTTGCAGCTGAGTTGGGACCTGACAATATTCGGGTGAATGCCATCCTGCCGGGCGTGGTGGCGGGGGAGCGTATGGATAGGGTCATCGATGCCCGTGCTCAAACACTGGGTATCACCTTCGAATCCATGCGTGATCAGTATTTGGAAAAAATTTCACTGCGCCGAATGGTTACGATGGAAGACGTTGCTGCAATGGCATTGTTTTTGTCGTCGCCGGCAGCTGCCAACATCAGTGGCCAGGCCATCAGCGTTGACGGAAATGTCGAGTACCTCTGACTGACCTAAGTGAAAGCTCCGAGGACTACAGATCGGCTGTGCGGTTGAGCTTATGCTGATGTGCCCTCAGCACCGACACCAAGAGTGATTTTTATTCCAACATGCTGGCCGTGATCTGCTTCCGCGTAGGGCAGCTATTGGCCGAAAGCAGTCGGTCGTGAGTGGCAGCTATCGGTCAGAAGTAGCCGTTCGCGGTCGAATATTTTTCGATCTATTGCAGCACCTTATTGGAGGTAATGAGTCGTTCAGAAGGACGGTTCAATCCTTGGAATTAAATAGTGAAGTCATCTTTCAATAAGCGGCGAAGCCGCGACCGAACTTTCATCGGTGGCGTATGGGCTGGGCCAGGTTTCGATAGCAGGTAGAATTTAAGCGGACTTGGACAGCTCAATTCTTCCAATGGGATCAACTGCCCATTGAATGCATCCAGAGAGTGAATTGCGGGATTCCAGAGTGCGATACCCAATCCAGCAATGGCGGCTTCGATGGCTTGAGCGTAGTCACCCATAACCCTATCGCTGAGCTTTGGGATCAGACGTTTGCCGTGATGGCTCATCCATGCTCGCCATAAGGTTGTGTCCCCGGTGTGTAGCAATGGGGTTTCCTGCACGAGGGATACCGCTTGCGTGTGCCTGGCGAGCAACTCTGGTTTCGCGACCGGACAAAGTGACTCGTCGAACAAGGATTCCTCCTCTCCGTCATTCCATTGTCCACGACCGTATCTGATGGCCAGATCGACTTCACCTGAAGCAAGGCTGGCATTCAGCGCAGATGTGACGAGCTCAATTCGCAAATCTTGAATCGTACCTTCCAATTCTGTCAGGCGCGGAATCAGCCAGAAACGAGCAAAGGATGACGTGGTAGCTAATTTCACGATGGGCAGGGTTTCGCTGACAGGCCGAGATTGGCGCGCTTGTTTTAGATGGTTAAAGGCATGAGCGACTTTGGCGAGCGCCATTTGTCCACTCGCGGTAACGGTGACGCCGCGTGCATGGCGATCAAACAAGGCGCATTGAAACCATTTTTCAGCCATTTCAACGCGTCGGCTTATAGTCGCGTGAGTAACGTCTAGTTCCGCTGCAGCAGCCGTAAAGGAGCCGGTTCTGGCGGCGGATAGGGCAGCCTGAAGCGCTTCGAATGGAGGGAAAATATCGTGGGAGCTGTACGTCATGCGTACAGCTTATGAATAAGCGGCGCTCTAGGTCAACAGCTTGACGGCTTTTATGCTGCGCCCACTTACTCATGAGATAGCACCATGCTGAATTTCAAAGCGCTTATTTTGCCGTTAGTGTTCATCGCTCAATCGGTGCTGTGGCCTGGCTATTATTGCAACGCCGCATCCAGCGTAGATAAGCCGATCGTACGGTGTTACGAAGGTAATGGAGGCGTCACCGTCGAACTAGCTGTGTCCGGGCCGCCTGAAAACGAATCGGCATTAATCAGGATTCAGGGAGCGGAACCAAGAGCGTGGGAAGTGGTGCATCGAGCAAGCGTTCAGCGCTCACCTGAATCGACCAAATTTATAGAAAGTATCAACGGGGTCAATCGAACAGTTTTTGTAGTACGAATGCATCAGGGATTTCTTCCAATTCCAGACCAAGAGCCTTACGCATTAGGCGAGAGCGCCCGCTTGGAGCGACAGAGTAGTATCGGTACCGAACTTCAGAGGTTTGAAGCTGAGTCATTTGCAGCTCGGGGTTCCAGCATCGAGGCTTTACGATTTCATTAAACGATCAGATGCCCATCTGGTGGTGATGCGTGACAAATCGGAAGACAGCAGATGCACCATTCACTTTTCGATTGATGGCAGGCCCGCTGCCGATTTTGAAGCGGGGGAGGTAGCCAATTTTGGACTTACTATGGGGGTGCATAGGCTTTCAGCGCTACCCGCGCAAGGCTGCTCTGACTTATTGATCAAGAACATCAAAATAGCTGTGAAAACCGGCGATGCGCTAATCATGCACATCAATGATTTAGGCTTGTTCTCAGTCGCCATTTGAAGTTCATGTGTAAGCTACTAATGTTGCGACTCTTCCTCTAGCAACATTGCGATGCCTTGCTGCGGCCTTTCATGAGCTCTTACCAGGATTACCGGCATGCGCCTGCCAGATTTTATCGTTGAAAATATTGAGCCGATTCTTCAAGCCTGGGAGGATTTTGCGAGAACTATTGAGACTCCGGGTGCTACGTTGGACACGGAGGCTTTGCGGGATCATGCTGGACAGATGCTTGAAGCAATCGTGATTGACCTGCGCACCAAGCAAACAAGGTCAGAGCGAATTGCTAAGTCCCACGGTCAGGGGCCAGTGAATACTGAAGAGACTCCCGCCGTGTTCCGTGGATTTCGTACCTGCCGCTTGATGACGCAAATCAAAGAAAAGAGGCAATAGTCTTCAGAAAGACTCGTGTGACTATACTGGATGGGTTGGTGGCTACGCTTTAGTCGCTTTGGCCTCCTCTAGCAATTGTTGAATCATCCTTTCCTGCTTGTCATAACTGCCTTCACCAAAGTGAGTGAAACGCACCTGTCCTTTGGCATCAATCAGATAATGAGCGGGCCAGTACTGGTTGCCGAAATTGCGCCAGATCGCGTAGTCGTTATCGATCGCAACCGGGTAGGTTATACCGAGCTTTTTTACCTGGTCCTTAACGTTACCAATGATGCGTTCAAATCCGTATTCAGGTGTGTGGACGCCAATGACAACCAGACCCTGATTCTCGTATTTTTTCGCCCAGTCTTTCACGTACGGCAAGGTATGCTGGCAATTGATGCAATTGTAGGTCCAGAAATCCACCAACACGACTTTGCCTTTCAGCGACTCATTGGTCAGTGTCGGTGAGTTAAGCCATTCGACCGCTCCGGATAAAGAAGGCATGGCGCCTTCACTGCCGTCCATATCAGCCCTGACTTTGCTGATAAAGAAATCGACCACTTTCGGAACGTTTTCCATCACGCTTTTCTCGAAATTGCTGACACCCTCGGATGAGGTGTCGGCCAACAGTGTTTTGTCGGCGCCGGTATAGATGATCGCAGCGGCGCCCATTACCGCTACCCCTGCAACTCGGCGCAGCCAGCCGGTGACCGGGATGGTTGCTTTCAGGCGATTGGCTAGGCTACGACCGGCGACGATTAAGGTGGCGAGCGACAATGCGCTGCCCAAGCCATACGCCACCAACAACAAGCTGGTTCCGACGTTGGCGCCTTGAAGCATGGCTCCGGTGAGAATCACACCCAAGATCGGCCCGGCGCAGGGAGTCCAAAGCAGACCTGTGGCGACTCCAACCATCACTGAGGCCAGAGGCCCGGACAGCTTAAGGGTTTCGGGATCCATACAGTCGCCCAACAGTACGAAGGGATGTGTCAACAATGCACCGATCCTTGCGGAAGTCAGCGACAACGCGAACAGCACCATCACCACCAGGGCTACCTGGCGCCCGGCGTAGTTGGCTTGTACGACCCAGTCACTACCTACTACAGCAAGACTGGAAATAAGCGCGAACGTGAAGACCATGCCGCCAAGGGTGAGGATGATTGAAGAACGTGAACGATTGGAACCTGCAAACAGGAAAGGTACGACAGGCAGAATGCAAGGACTGAGGACTGTCAAAATGCCTCCCAGAAAAGCGATGAGTATCATGTTAACTACCTTGGCGTGGTGAAGGATGGATGCCGGACGTTCAAGCGCTAATGCCCATCACAGAGTCTTATCGTCAGGAAGCTTGGTCCCGGCCACTGTTGTCGTGTCAGCCTCAAGCAGCCTGGCTATCCAGCATGCGACCCAGTGGTGTCTGGCTGCTTCCGTTCTCTGTAATTTTCTGCCTTTGCGGTGTGCGGCTGCTCCCATCCTCGGCAATTATTTATCCAAGTGGCGTGTGTCTAACACCATCCTCAGCCAGAAAAGCGTTGCCACTTTGTCCTGCCACTGGCGCAAGCTGGGAGCAAATGCTGCTGCCGCCGGCGTGTTGTCCAACACTTACATTTGCATGCGCCGCTACACCGGCGAACGAGAAGGTAATGGCGGTCAAAAAGCGGGTTGCGTTGTTCATCGTCTTGTTCCTGTTTCAAATAGGCCCGGGTAGGGTGTCGGAACAGTTAGCTGCCCGAATTGCATATGTCACCGAACTTTCGATAGTGTATGACTTGCGTTTTGTTCTGTGAGTCGAGGTACGTCAGTTGCGCATTCACTACGCCGCAAAAGGGGAGGCGTCTTGTTTCATCGATACGATTTTCTAGATATCCAGATACGCGCCATAGGTGAATTTTTTCGGTAGCATCGGCCTCGGCATGCGCCGAAATTGTTCAAATGTTCAGACTGGCAAACAGGCATGCAGCGAAGATGGATTTGCTGTTCATGATGTTTTTCTAAAGATTTCAATGGTTAGACCGTTCAATGAGCCAGGACAACTTGGCTTTACTCGATGGAAGTCATTAGAAACCCGAAAGTTATCCCGACTGTGTCGGAAACTGGTGCAGATATATCAGTGCGTATCAGCGTTGCCCCGCGATACACCATGATACAAAACTAGGGAAATTTGTCGTTTTTGCTTCTTTGTGTATCTGTCGATACGGTGGAAACAGTGAAATACAAAGGGCTGAGGGCAAGCCGGCCGGGCTACATCAATCTGGATCTGACGCGCTACGAGCTACACCGCGTATGGATAATGCAGGCGCTGACAGATGGCGAGCGAAACATCTACGGCAAACGTCGGTTTTACCTCGCTGAAGAGTCGTGGCAGATTGCCGAGTCGGAGTTCTACGACGGTCGCGGTCAGCTGTGGCGTGTCGGTAAAGCGCACCTGCTATCAGGTACCGGTTTACGCCTTTAGCGCTCTATGACCTGGTTGCCGGTCGCTACCTGGCCATCGGTCTTGGCAACGAAGATAAAACTTCGGTGCAGTTCGGGGTGAAAACCTCGGCTAACGACTTTACCCCCAGCGCGCTGCGCAACGCCGGCGTACGTTTACGTTTTTGGTTAAATCTTGGGCGGCCTTCGGGCCGTCCTTTTTTTTTGATGAAATAACTATGGGTGTCTATGACTGACCTCGAACGCGAGTTGCGCTTCCAACTCTACGAATTGCTAGACACCGATTTGCTGCTGCAGCGATCGCGCGGCGCCGACCACGACCGTGCGGTGTTTGACGCCACCCTTGACACCGTCCGGTAACTGGCTGCTGATTATCACGCGCCGCATAGCTACAAAGGCGACAACAACCAACCGAACTTCGATAGGCTGAGGGTGCAGATGATGCCGGAAACCAAACCGGCTTGGGATGCCTTTGCCCTGTTCCATTCAATACGGCCATGTGGTGATCCTTGACGCGGATTCGCTCTGTGCCAAGCATCTGTATGTTGCGGTGACTCGCAGATCCAAGTCTTTGACGGTTATCGGCAGTGGCAGGCATGTGCCAGTAGATATGGGCCGTATAAGTTAGTCGTCGCGAGGAGATGGTTTGTGAGGAGCGCAAACTCTTCGAGGAAATAAACGGGAAGAAGCCAAACGCATGGCGGAGTACTCCGAGAGCGGGAGGAACCCCATCGTGAGTGACGACATCAACTAGATTTTCAACAACATCACAAAGTAACCTTGCTGCGTCGCTTCATAACCTAGGGCATGCGGTACGCTCAGTTTTTGAGGGGAGCGATACGAAGATGTCACAAACATTAAAGCTGTTTGTAGGGAATCAGGAAGACATCGAGCAGCTATGGGTTACTCACGAGGATTATGCTGGTGAGGGTAGAGGGCGTAAGCATGGTGTTGAGGTGCTGAACCATTCCGTTATCCTGTTCGTGACGGCTATCTGGGAAAGCTTTATAGCAGATTTGGCTCAAGAAGCGTTTGACTACCTGATTACTCATGCATCTGACTCCGCCCATATCCCCCAAAAAATCAAAAATCATATTGTAGCGGCGGTTTTGAATCAGAAGATCCAAACCGAGTGTGGGAGGTAGCAGACTTGGGGTGGAAACAAGTTTTAGCTTCGCATAAAGCGGCAGTGTTGGAGAAATGGGTCGGCAATTTTAATACCCCAAAAACCGAGCCAGTGAATAATCTTTTTGATCAGCTGTTAGGCATCCCGACCCTCAGCAATAACTGGGATTGGAAAGGCGTTTCTCCAAAAAAGCCTCCGAGAAGCTGGATAAATTCATCACTATGCACGGCGATATCGCCCATCGCTTACGGCACGGTAAGCCGGTGGGTAAGGGGGATGAATTCAACTATTTGATGCACGTTATCAGTATCGCTTTCCATACTGAATTCGCTGTAGGAGATCATCTCGCTCGGGTAACTGGTACTTACCCTTGGTCGCCAATACAACTCTCAGATTGATAAACCATTTTAGGCTCAGCGCAGGTGGATTTACTTCATCCCCTTGTCGATATTTTAATCCGTTCATGTAGACGATCTACTGGCCGCGCATAACGCGTCATATGTTCAATGGGCACCCACACTTCCGGGTGCGGGGCCTTTTTAATTGTCTCCGATTCTCCCACCGCCCTAGACTGGACGACCAAATCCACGCCGTCTGGTTCTAGGCCTTGACTGCTACTCTACCGCACATGGAATGCTCGTGATGCCATATGTCTTTAAGGGTCTGGCTACCGTTACCGTAATGGTTCGATATCTGGTGCAGAAGCAGACCGAGTTGACCACGCTCGAATGTCCGGTGCGCCTGCTGTGTATCAATCAGAAAGTCTGGTGTTCACTATCAAGCAATATCTGCCGATAGACGGAGCGATGGGAAACGACCATTGCAGGCATTCGAGAACGACTGAAAATGGCTGACTTCTGACGTCTAGATCAGCAGTAAATGGCCAGAATCAATTACCCAACCACTTCGTGCCTTCCCTAATCAATACCATGGTGTCATTGCAGCTATGTCTTAGCGCAGCTTTAATCAGTTGAAAAATAGGGATCGCTCACCGCTCCCTCTGCTTCTGCTGCTCTTCATACGGGATGCTCACCTCAATGGAATACCGGAAATTGGTAATGAACTTAATGATTGCAGCTGGCCTTATTATTGCTCCCGTGGTTTACGCCAACGAATCAGAGACTTCGCCTACGTATCTCCCTCAAGAGCACGGACTAATTAGTTATGAAGCACCTACTCGCTTCGACGGCGTAACGCGTTGGCTCAATACAAGTGCTTTTGGCACCAAAGATCTCGCTGGGAAAGTCGTGGTGGTCAATTTTTGGACCTATTCGTGTATCAACTCCTTGCGCCAGATTCCATATGTGCGCGCCTGGGCAAAAAAATATGAGTCAAAAGGCTTGGTAGTTATTGGAGTCCATTCTCCAGAATTCGAATTTGAGCAGAATGTTGAGAATGTAAGGCGCGGTATTGAGGAAGCAGACGTTGATTATCCGGTGGCGATTGATAACGACCATCGCGTATGGCAGGCATTCGGCAATAATGCTTGGCCTGCACTTTACTTCATTGATCCGCGAGGACGTGTGCGCTATGTGAAAATCGGGGAAGGCGATTACGCGGCATCCGAGCGAGTCATAGAGCAGTTGTTGGACGAATCCGGAAATCATCAGCTCAACGGTGAATCGGTATCTGTAACTGCTCAAGGTGTTGAGGCTGCCGCTGACTGGAGCAATCTGCGCTCACAGGAGACTTATATTGGATATGGTCGTGCCGAGCGATTTTCCTCCGTGGGTGGCACTGAGCCGAACCGCACCTATATGTATGCGTTGCCTCCGTACCTTCCACTCAATCGCTGGGCCTTTTCCGGAGGCTGGCGGGTTGGTGAAGAATCGGCAATAGCAAAAGGGACAGGAGCCCAGGTTGTTTATCGCTTCCATGCAAGGGATGTCCATTTAGTGATGCGGGCATCTTCCGGTGCTCCGATACACATACGCGTCACGTTAGACGGAAAAGCGCCTGGTGTAGCTCACGGCCTAGATATTGACGGCGAGGGGAATGGCAAAGTGGATAGTGCCAGGATGTATCAGCTAATCCGCCAACCATACCCAATTACCGATCATCAAATCGAGATCGAGTTTCTCGACCCAGGCTCAGAGCTTTACGCTTTCACCTTTGGTTGATAGTCCACCAGTCGGTCAAATCTTCTTTCAACGAAAGTTGTACGATAAAGACGGTTTCCGATCTGAATGTGAGCTGGGCGTAGGCTCAATTGTCTTGCGTGCATCCTTGTGCGAACTTACGGTAGTCCAGAGCCTGAGTCTGACCAGCCGAATCCATGTACGTAAGACGCGCGTTGATTATATCGCATTCGGAGGAATTCTCGGTCATCGAAGCGACCTTCGCGATGTCCAGGTGCTCGCCATACATGTAAGTATGCGACTGAATTTGCTCTGCGGCGTTAGCGCCACCGGCACCGAAGGTGCCGTGCGGCAAACATTGAAGCGAGCGTCAGATTTTTCCAGTTCATGGGGTGACTCCTCGTGCGTTAAGAATTGAGTGATCGGGGAGGTTTTGTGCCGTCTCCATGGATCACATTTAACGCGCCTGGTGTATACCGGATGTATCTTGAAACTCTGAAGAAGCATCAGCAGGTGTCGGTCATGGACGTAGATACGTTGCGATACAATTCTCACAGTCTGCACGAGCCCAACGTCCGACAGTAAAGTGAAAATACAAGGCTTTTCGGATTCGCGTATCGATAAAGTGGCCTCACTCGGCTTGGCTCATGGAATCGATTCGATTCGTATCCAATCCATTCGACGCTGTATCGGGAGCCTTCTGGGTGTGGAGCTGCAAACGGCGCCCTCAGTCGTGCACCAGTGGTTAGCTCCAGGATATTGAACACTACCAGTTCTGGATCGCTATGCAAGACTTCGATGGCTACGCTTATTATTCGATGTCAGCATCGCAGCCATTCTCAAGAGTTCGGCAACTGACCGCGCCTTCATTTTACGCATTACTCTGCCCCGGTGAGTCTTGACGGTGATGCTGTTTTTAAATCATCGGCGATCAGTCATGCGACCCATCACGACCTTTGAAAAGTCTCCTGTTCCCGCGGATAGAACGTGTCATAGGCATCTTGCACAATACGAAGCTCATTCGCTTGAGCAAGGGAGGCGGGACTCATCTCAAGCTCTAATGGATCAACGTCAGAGCAGTTGCGCTCTGGCGAGCATATGGACAGCTATCCGTCTCTATTGGTTTCTGGCTAGCTCAGCGCCTCAAGATTCAAAAAGGTGTGGTAGTAGTTTCAACGCAAATATTCCAAGCCCTGCTCCCAATCACTGATCGCTTGGCTGAAGTTGTGGGGCGATCGTTTTGCGTTGCGGCACAGCACAGCAATGGGTTCTCGCAATCTTCATGAGCCGTCCTAGGCTAGCAAGGGTCGACCACTCGACAATGAAACGCTTTTCAAACAGGTCGATGTTCAGCTCGGCGTTAAAAATCTTAGCTAACGTTTTAATGCGATTTGCCACGGTCTGACCATCCTGCCCGACGTGGCTTAGCATCCCTGCTTTAACCCAACTTGAGTCTAACAGCGACGCGAGAGAGGGCGGCGCATCCGTTGCTGGCCATCTGACAAAGCTGATGAGATATCTGCGCCAGTCGCGCGCAGTAGCTGAAACCTCACACCTGATCTGAGCCAATTGTTCAATAGTGATTTCGGTGTCCAGACCGCCGAGGCGTATAAACAGATCGTAGTCGATTAGGATCGTTGCGGTGGACTCTATGCTTGCCTGTGGCGTGCGCCGCCATTTTGCGGTTCCATCGGCGTTGATTTTTACCGGATATAACAGTTCGATGTACTTTCGTAGTCCGGTTTTGTCAGATTTTTACGGGCGATTGTGAGGGCCGGGGTAATCAATGCAACGTCTCTGTGCATTGTTCGCCGCAGTAACAGACGTTGTTGTCATAGAGGATCTGCCCGGCACACTGTCTGGGATCCTTCAGATAACCAGCGGTCTGAACGAGGTTCACTGCCTGAAAACAGCATCGATGCTTTTACTTCCGGTTGCTATTACGTTGAACGAAATCCGTATCTCCAGTTCAGCTTCAAGGCCACTTTTTTTGAACGATTGCCTTCGTGCAATTCGACGATAGATAGTCTGTTTGCCTTCACTTTCGCGGAGGCGTTTTTACACACTCTAGGCCAGTTGCTGCCTTTCACGAAGAGCAGAAGGCAACCCAAAGCAGACGGCCAGCAGGACATCTAGGTATTTTTATTGCGAAGCACCAATATTGCATCTGCTGGCTTCTACACTCACTTTCGCCACCCTGCCATGCGCTCATCGGCGAAATGCTGAATATCAAACGTTTGGTGGAATGATCTAATTTGAAAGATCGTGCAATATACCTATGATTTCGAGGCCTACACGAACGGTTTCCGACCTGTGAACGCCCCATTTTGAGAGAACGATCCTCGTGGAGTCCTTTCCAGCCGAATCGCACGAATCAAACACCACCCATTATGTTTTCGGGCCATTCTGCGTCGTGCCCGCGAAAAGGTTGCTTGAAAAAAATGGAGCGCCAGTCGAGATCGGTGGGCGAGCACTGGATTTATTGATTGCCTTGCTGGAGCGACCGGGCAGGGTGCTGACCAAGAGTGACCTGATCAAGCAGGTATGGCCCGATATCATTGTCGAGGAAGGCAGCCTGCGCTTTCATATGACGGCCCTGCGGCGGATTCTCGGTGACGGTGACGAAAACGCGCGATATATCTCCACGCAGGTTGGTGTGGGATACGCGTTTGTGGCACCTCTGGAAAAACAACCGCCCGGGAGCCAACCAGCAGTTATCGAGGCACAAGCTACCGACGGCGAGCGTGTGGAGCCCCAATGTAACTTACCACCGCGTGCGAAGCTGTTCGGACGCGAAACCGATCTTCTATTAGTTGTCGATCACATGCTGCAGCCCAAACTGTTTACCATCGTCGGCCCCGGTGGCGTTGGCAAGACCAGCCTTGCCATCGAGGTGGCGCACCGCATTTGCGCACAGGGTTACCAGACTGCCCGTTTCGTCGATCTGGCTCAGGTCGAAGATCAATCGCTGGTGCTGTCGGCGCTGGCCAGGTCACTGGAAATCCCGGTTCAGGCCGAGGATTCCATGTTTGTACTGCTCGCGCACTTGCGCACGCAAAGGCTGTTGCTGGTCATCGACAACTGCGAACACCTGATCGATGCGGTTTCAGCGATCGTTGAACAAATCAGCGACGCGGCCCCGAATGTCGGGGTTCTGGCCACCAGTCGCGAACCGCTGCGGGCCCGTGGCGAATACGTTCACTGGCTCAATCCACTTGAATTTCCCCGCGAGCCTAAGCACCTTTCTATCGATGAGTTGCTGGGATTTGCTGCGATCAGACTGTTTGTCGAGCGTGCATCATCGGGTAACACAGCGCTGGTGCTGGACGATGATGATGCGCAGTTGATTTCCGATATATGCCAGCGTCTGGAGGGCATGGCACTGCCGATCGAGCTGGCGGCTATGCGTGCTGCTAGCCATGGACTGAAATCCACGCACGCATTGCTGGGCGAGCGTTTTTCCCTGGGCTGGTCAGGACGCAGGACGGCCTTGCCACGGCATCAAACCCTGCGCGCGATGCTCGATTGGAGCTACGGCCTGCTGTCGCCGCTGGAGCGTCTGGCGCTGGAGCGGCTTTCGGTTTTCGTCGGACCGTTTTCTCAGGAGGCGGCGTCCCAAGTCGTCGCCGATGCACAGATCGACACAGCCGCTGCAGCGGCCATCCTCGATGAGTTGGTCTGCAAAGGGCTGGTCACAATTGATCACCGCGACTTGAGGTGGACCTACCGACTGTTGGAGATGACCCGCGCCTACACACGGGAGAAGCTGGCCACCAGAGGCGATGTCGAGGTCAACGCTCTGGCGTTCAGGCATGCGGCTTTCTATATGGATCTGCTAGGACGCGTAGGCACCTCGCCCAATGAGATTTTCGAAAATTCGGAGCGCCTTGCCAGTCAGTTGGGCAACGTCAGGAGTTCGCTGGAGTGGAGCTTCGGGCCGCAGGGTGATCCAGGGCTCGCGTTACCACTTGCAGCGGCCAGCGCACCGTTGTTCCTGCATTTTTCTTTGTTGGTCGAGTGCCGGACCTGGTGCACACGGGCGGCTGAATTACTCGAGCTGGGTTACTTCGGCACGCCGACTGAAATGGAATTGCAAGCCGCGCTCGGTCTGGTGCTTATGTTCACTCGTGGCAACAGCGGGGCGGCGCAGAAGGCTCTGCTCAGGGCACTCGACATCGCCATCTCATTGTCCGATTACTGGTCCCAACTCAGGCTTCTCGGGCGGCTACAGATTTTCTATGAGCGCATCGGAGATTTCGCCTCTTCTCTGGCATGGGCTGAGCAAGCCAGCGAGGTCGGCAACATTTTGAACAAGCCTGAAGCGATTGCTATTGCCGCTTCGCTTGCCGGTATTTCCAACCATCTGCTTGGCAACCAGCCGCTTGCTCGACAGCAACTGGAACGTTCATTGCGTAACAGCTTGCCGTCAAAACGCAGCGGTACGATCTACTACGGATTCGATCATCGTAATCGCACCGGATTGGCGTTGGCTCGAACCCTCTGGCTACAAGGTTTCCCTGACCAGGCCCGACGCTGGGCAGAGCAGATAGAGGCCGAGGCATCTGCGCTGCAGCATTCGGTCACCTACTGCATTGCGATGGTCTGGATCCTGTGCATTTACATCTGGGCGGGAGATTTGCAGAAGGCGGTGGTAAGTCTTGAACGCTTCGCCATGATCGCCGAATCGAACGCACTCGATCCCTACATTGCCGCTGCCCATGGCTTTCGTGCGGCGATTGCCATACGCGCCGGGCAGCCCGGCAACTCTGTCGCACTGCTCGAAGAAAGTCTGGCGCAGCTGCACGGCATGCGCTACGAACTGCTCACAACCTCATTCGAAATCTCACTGGCCGAAGGATTGATTCTGAGTCACCAATATGAAAAGGGCATGGAATTGGTTGACGGTACGATCAGTCATTGCCGCGCCAGCGGTGATGCCTTTGCGCTGCCGGAATTGCTGCGAATCAAGGCCAGCCTTATCAACTCTATAAACGGCGATGACGTCCACGCCGCATCGGTCATGCTAGAAGAGTCGAGAACCTTGAGCCGGGAGCAGGGCGCCTGGGCCTGGGAACTAAGGGCGTCGATGGACGTGGCCAGGTCATGGCTGGAACAGGGTAGTCGACTGCAGGCGCTGGAGTTGCTCAACACATGCCGTGAGAGGGTATCGGAAGGCTTCGACACACTTGATGTGCGCCGACTGGAAGCACTCTGGCAGGAAGCCCAGGGCAATACACAGCCGACGTGATGAGATTGCTCAGAGTGTATCGCTTGCTTGGCGTGCCGCCATCTCAATTCACGGGGGTAAGCAGTGCGGCCATTTTTACCAGGTCGGCCAGCGAGCGGGCTTTCATTTTGCGCATGACTTTACCTCGATGAGCCTTGACCGTGATCTCGCTGATGTTGAGGTCGGCGGCAATGATTTTGTTCATTCGTCCGCTGACCACCGATGCCATGATTTCCTGTTCGCGGGGTGTCAAGGTTCGGTAGGCCTCCAACAATGTGCGCAGGTTTTTTTCCCCCTCGAGCGCAGCATGGCTGCTCTGCAGCGCATCGGCCATGGCTTTTAGCAACACATCGTCGTTGAAAGGTTTGGTCAGGAACTCCACCGCACCGGCTTTCAAGGCTCGAACCGTTAGCGGGATATCACCATAGCCGGTGATGAATATGATGGGCATGTTGCGCCTGTCGCCAGCGATCGTTGTTTGCAGATCGAGGCCATTGAGGTCCGGCAGATTGATGTCTAGCACCAGGCAACTGGGCGCAAGCGGCCGAGGTGCATTGAGAAAATCCTGAGCCGACTCGAAAAGTCGTGGCTGCCATCCCGCAAAGCTAATCAACAGCTCCAGCGATTCACGCACGGAGATATCATCATCAACGACGAATACGACGGGCGTCTCATCACGCATCGGTAATTTTCCGTCTCCAGGGGCGAGGGCGCTTTTCGGGTTCAAGATGTCAGCTCCTTGTATATCCGGCTGCAAGTTCAATCAAACGCAAGCGCGGCGCTCAATGCCTTGAGCAGTTGCGCCTCGCTGAAAGGCTTGATCAGACATTCCACTGCGCCACAGTGCCGAAGTTGCCTTTGGTCGCTGGAGTCACCCAGTGCGGTGATGAAAATAACCGGTATACGGTACCCGCGACGCCACAATTCTTTTACTAGATCTGGCCCCGACATGCCCGGCATGGCCACGTCCAAAATGAGGCAGCGTGTGAGGTCGACACAATCGGAGGCCAAGTACTCTTGCGCCGAAGCGAACGCCTGGACTGCGAAGCCGAACTCCTTGATCAGATCTGGCAACGATTCACGAACCGACTCATCGTCGTCGACGACTGAAACGAGCAGAGGCGTGCCCATCAATTACCCTCCATAGCGTGGTCGGAGACGTCATTAGGGTTCGGCTGTACGGGAGATTCTCCATTTCCTGCGAGCGGTACAGCCGGAAGCGGGATAGTAAAGAGAAAGGTTGCCCCAGGTCCGTCGTTGTCGCGAGCCCAAAGGTTGCCAGCGTGGCGCTCGATAATGGAGCGGCTGATAGACAGGCCAACCCCCATTCCGGCACTCTTGGTGGTGTGGAAAGCGTTGAAAATACGTTCCATGTCCTGAGGATCAACACCGCTTCCGCTGTCCTTCACCGCGAGAAAAACACTGTGATCTTCCGTCAGGCCGGTGCTGACAATCATCTGCCGGGAGCGACCGGTAATGGTGTTCATCGCCTCAGCGGCATTAATGATCAGGTTGAGGATCACCTGTTGAAGTTGAACCCTGTCGCCCTGGATCAACGGCAGTGCATCGGCAAATTGCGGGGTGAGCACAACTCGACTGCGTTGCAGTTCACCCAGCAGCAAGGCGATGACTTCCCGGGTCGCGTCGTTAAGGTCCACGTTTTCGATCGCGATGCTTTTTTTCGAGAACAGCGCACGCAATCGATTGATCACATCGGCGGCGCGATTGCCATCGCGAATGGTTCGCCGCGCGGTTTCCCGGGCACCATCGACGTTCGGCGGATCGGCCCCGAGCATGCGCAGGCAGGTACTGGCGTTGGTGATGATCCCTGCAAGAGGTTGATTGACCTCGTGGGCGATCGAAGCGGTGACCGCGCCGAGACTCGCCACCCTGGCCAGATGCGTCAGCTCGGAGCGGGCCTTGCTCAATACTTCCTCGGCTTGCCGGCACTGGGTGATGTCCTGCAGCGCGGCAATGTATTCCAGTCCGCCTGCCGGTTCCTTGATCGAGTGTGCGACCAGACGCACATATTTAACCGTGCCATCGGGCATTAGCAATCGATGCTCATGCTCGAAGTCACGTCCTCTGCGGCGTTGGCGTCTGATCATTTCCCGGTGGCTCGAAATGTCGTCCGGATGAATGCGTCGGTAAATGGCGTCGAAGCCAGGTGTGGTTACCGAATCCAGTTCGAGGATACGGTAGACCTCATCGGACCAGGTGATCTCGTCGGTGCTGACTCGCCAGGAAAACGTACCTGTGGCGCTCAGGCGTTGGGCTTTGGCAAGAAAGGCCTCACTCTGCTTGAGCGCAGCTTCGGCGCGCACACGATCAATGGCGATACTGGCAAGGTGAGTGAACTGCGCGATCAGATTCTGCTGCTCCGGTGAAAGCGGTTCGGCTTCTCGGTGCAATACCGAAAGAACGCCCGTGATCGCTCCACTGTTAGAGGTAATCGGCATTGAACAGAGTCCACGGAAACCGTGGGAGCGGGCCGTCGTGCACCAGCCATTCCAGCGTGATTCGTGAGACAGGCTGTTGGAGATGATCGTCGTGTTGAAGGTGGCCGCCATGACGATAGGGCAGCGCTCGGCGCGAAGCGGCTTGTCGTCCGCCCCCGGCAACAAGTCGGCCGGCATTTTTGTCGGCGCGCCCTGATGCATTCGCAACGCATGCTCCTTTGTACCTTCAGAGCGCTTCAGATCGACCAGCACCACACTAGCGACACAGCGCTCGAGAAAGACTTCCATCAGTTCGCAAAGTGTCTGCAGGATCACCGGTAGCGAGGAGCCTCCAGCCATCAGGCCAAGTAGGCGTTTTTCGCCATCGAGCAAAATCTCCGCCCGTTTGCGGTCTTCGATGTCGGTGTTCTCGCCATACCATCGCAGCACTCGGCCGGCTTCGTCCCGTTGTGGTACGGCCCTGATCAGGAACCAGCGGAAAGTGCCATCAAAGCGTCGCAGTCGAGCCTCGTGTTCACCGGCGTCACCCGATTGCAAAAGGCTTCGCCAATAGACTTCCAGCGCGTCCGCGTCGTCGGGATGGATTGAGGCCGTCCAGCCGCTCCCACACGCTTCGCTGAGCGACATGCCGGTGTAATCGCACCAGCGCTGATTGACGAAACCCACGCTGCCTTCAGGCGACGCGCTCCAGACAAACCCGGGCACGGCATCGATGATATTGCGCAGGCGATCCTCTGAAGCGCTGACTTCCGCGAAGGCCCTCGCGATCAGCGCCTTGTCACGTCGGCGTTCGTCAATATCAACCTGCAACACACACCAGCGGGTGATGTTCCCTTCAAGGTCTTTCAGCGGCAGGCCTCGCACATGGAACCAGCGGTATACACCGTCGAAGCGGCGAATACGGTGCTCGATCATGTACGGTTCACCGGTGGTGACCGAATGCATCCAGGCGGCGATGACTGATGGCAGATCATCCGGGTGCACGGTATCGCCGGCGGCCCAGCTTTTCAGGACATCTAGTGGGGCGCCGATGTAATCCTCGATCTGGCGATTGACCCGCTCCACCTCACCGGACGGTTTCATGAACGCAACCATGGACGGAATGCTGTCGATGATCGAGCTGACGTCGAATAGGTTGGCCGCATCGCGGGTGTCCGGGGGGTGGCTCGCCTCGATATCGGTGCCGAGCGCACACCATTTGCGCGCACTCTCGGGATGATCTTCCAATGACGAGAAATGCCAGGCAAACCGTCGATAAGTGCCGTCGAAGCGCAATAGACGGGCGTGAGTCGGCCGAGGTGCATCACTGTCCGCCGCGGCTTGTAAACGTTCGAGCAGGTTCGCGCGATCATCGGGGTGTATTGCGGATTGCCAGTTGCTCCCTAGCGCATCATTGGCATCGCGCCCCGTATAGTCGTGCCATTGCAGATTGACATAATCGACGCAACCATCTGGCAGTGCGGTAAATACCACACCCGGCAGCGCGTCCAAGACGCGCTTGAGGTCATTCGCCATACCGTTTCTCATTGTGCTGTCGCCATTGAAATAAGATGCGCCTTTGTCCCGACGCTCGCCCATCATACTTTGGTGTCGCTTTCGATAAATATCCCCGCCATTGCACTGCGCCGCAACGCGCAGCCCCCTCCTGCGAATGATCCGAAACAGCCGTTGTAAGCGACTGTATCAATGGTCAGCGTAGTTACATGAGCATGCAGTCATCGCCGTTCTCGAAACACCCTGGATACACCCCCCGGTCAGTATTGGCACGGGTTTCATCGTCGCTCGACGATTGTATGATCAGACGTGACGCACCTTTTCCCGCTTTGGTTCGAATGAGGCAGGGGGCAAGGTCGTCCATGCAGCAGGCTCTAAACTTATGAAAGCGGTAGTAATGCATGCCTTTGGCGATCCCGAAGTCATGTCGGTGGAAGTCATCCAGCTGGCAGAACCGGGGCCAGGTCAGGCGCTTGTACGGGTCATGGCTGCCGGTATCAACTTTATGGACACCGGCACTCGCCGTGGACTTGGCGCGGTCTGGTCGTTGCCGATGACGCCGGGCGTGGAGGGCGCCGGAATCGTCATGGCGATAGGGCCGGGTGTGGACGAGGTAAGTCCCGGCGACCGCGTGACATGGCACTATGTGCCCGGCAGCTACGCCGAACAAGTGCTGGCACCGGTCAGCCAATTGGTGCCGCTGCCCGACGAAATCGACTTCGACACCGCCGCGAGTCTGATGATGCAAGGCCTGACGGCCAGCAATTTGGTGGACAAGGTTCATGCCATCACCCCCGGTGATGTTGCTTTCGTGCATGCCGCAGCGGGCGGTGTGGGGCTGATGCTGACTCAGATGATCAAGCTGCGAGGCGCAAAAGTTATCGGCCGGGTGTCGCAGGCCGACAAAGTAGACGCGGTGCTCGCCGCGGGTGCCGACTATGTGGTGATCGGACGCACAAGCAATATCGCCGGCCAGGTGCTGCGCTTGACGGAAGGCCAGCCCGTCAGTGTGGTGTACGACGGAACGGGGGGGGAGGGGTTCGCCGCTTCACTGCGCCTGCTCGATTACTTCGGTACGCTGGCGCTCTATGGCCAATTCATGAATCCGATTGCACCGATCGATATCTTTTCCATTCCGCGCAGTATCAAGCTGACTTATCCGTCGGTCCTGCATTATGTGCGGAGCCGCGACGCTTTGCTGGAACGCACCCGGCAGCTGTTCGCCTGGGTGGCTTCAGGCAAGTTGAAAACCGTGATCGGCCAGCGCTATTCATTGGCGCAAGCCGAACAGGCGCATCGTGATCTCGAGTCTCGGCAGACGACGGGGAAACTGCTCATCCTTCCTCAGACAGAGGGGTGTTTGCCCGGATGACACTGGTAAGCAATAGGCTTTATTGGCGAGGCAGCCAAGGCTGTCGTACTAATCAGACAACGCTGGGAGATAGCGTCATGAACTGGTAAACCTCAGCAACGCCTCATGATGAGCTGCATAACTTCGAGCCTCTGCAGCTATACCAGACCAGAAGGGCCGCCACTATCTGGCTGCTCGCAAAAAACATGAACAGGTCTTGTGCGGTCCAATGGGCGTCAAGGAGCACCCCGGCGACAACAGGCGAGATAATCGCGCCAAGACGCCCTGTTGCCAGCACCACGCCGACGCCAGTCGTGCGGATGGCGGTGTCAAAGGCCTGGGGAGCCAGGGTAAAGAGCCCGGCAATGGCACCATTGAGCAACAGGCCGGTGATGACGCAAGCGGGAATGGCCAGACCTGGCAAGCCGGCGGCCGGTACGATCAAGGTCATCAACACGCTATTGAACAGCAAAAAGCCAAGCAGCAATCGCCAGCAGCCGAAACGATTGGCCGCCAGGCCCATCAGTAGCGCCCCTGACATGCCGCCAACACAGAGCAACACGCCGCTGACGGCGCCTTCTTTTTCGGAAAAGCCGTTGAGGGTCATGAGTGTCGGCGTCCAGCTCATCACGAAGTAGAAACACGCCATGAGCAGCAACAGTGCCAGCGCCAGCGAGGTTGTCTGCTGCCACTGTGCAGGGGTAAACAACGCTCGGTACTTTGAACGTGGCATCGTTGACGTTGCTGCCGGATGGATCGAAAGCGGCTGATGTCGCTGCTGATCCAGTACCAGAAATTGCGCCGACTCGCGCAGAAAAAATGCGCCCGCCACGCCAGCCGCAAGCGTAATCAGACCACCAGCGAGGAATACATAGCGCCAGCCCGCGCTGGTATTGAGTGCATGGGCCAGCACGCCGCCCAGGCTTGCGCCTAATGCGAAGGCCATCGATTGCAGGGCGATGGCCAGATTGCGTCGATGCTTACTGGCACGCTCGTATGTCAGCACATTCGCGGCCACGAGAACCGCTCCGGTGCCGATGCCTGTAAGTAAACGCAAGATCATCAGCAGAGATGGGTTTGGGCTCCAGAAGGACAGCAGCATGCTCAAACCGCTAAGCGAGAGCCCCGCCAGCAATAGCGGCCGACGTCCGCAATCATCCGCTCGGGGGCCGGCAAGCGAAGAGCCGAGTGCCATGCCGACCAGGCTCGCACTCAGCAGCATGCCGAGTTGTGCGCCGGTCAATCCCCACTCGGCCGATACGCTGCTCCCGGTAAATGCCATGGCCATGACATCCATGCCGTCGATCACGTTGAAGAGCATGCATAGGCCGATGACTATCCACTGAGAAGAGGCCATTGCCATGTCATCCCCACCCTTGAGCGTTGCTTTCCCGCGCATCCGTGTTCCTTGAACCGTGTTGTCGTCCGAAAAGGCTTCAATGCTGGCTATAAGCAGCGGTGCCGTCGAGTTTTTTTCCGGACATTTTCCGATCAAGCCGGGATTCGCCTGTGTTTGCTTGATGCGGGGGAATATCCGGGTACTTCCTGATGACAGCAGAGGACTGCGCGCAGCCTGTCTGCCAGGTCGTTCATACTTAAGTATCGACCGACACCATCGTGTAATCGCCCTCAAGGCGTTCGGGTGATTAGATCCGTTTACGTCAGCTGCACAGTCGCAGTTGACATAGTTTAGACCAGTGCCCAGGCCTGTGAAGGCTATCCCGGCAGTCGCCACGGCTGCAGGACACCTACCTAAAAGGAGATTCATCATGCGTGTGGTTTCGTCCGTTTTTACTTGGCGCCATCACGTCAGGGCAAGCATGTTCGGTTTCGCGGCGCTGGCGGCCAGTTGTGGCGCATGGGCGGCCACCACGGCTGCTGAGCAGCCGACGGCCAACGTTGCTTCCGCTCAGTCGCAAGCCATTCGTCCATTCCGGATTCATGTCGATGAAGCGCAATTGGCAGACCTGCGCAAACGCATCGCGGACACCCGCTGGCCCGACAAGGAAACGGTCAACGACGTATCTCAGGGTGTGCAGTTGGCTCAGGTCAAGGAGTTGGTGAAGTACTGGGGCAACGGTTATGACTGGCGCAAGGCCGAGGCGAGACTCAACGCATTGCCGGAGTTCGTGACCACCATTGATGGTGTCGACATCCAGTTTATCCATGTCCGCTCGCGCAACCCCAATGCCATGCCGCTGATCCTTACCCATGGCTGGCCAGGTTCGCAGTTCGAATTCCTCAATACCATCGGCCCGCTGACCGACCCGACGGCTTACGGTGGGCGTGCGGAGGATTCTTTCGATGTCGTGATTCCATCGATCCCCGGCCATGGTTTTTCCGGCAAGCCGACCGAACTTGGGTGGGGGCCTGATCGGGTAGCGAAGGCTTGGGATGTGCTGATGAATCGCCTGGGATACACCCATTACGTGTCGCAGGGTGGCGACCACGGTTCGGTTATCTCTGATGCATTGGGTCGCCTGGGCCCACCCGGTTTACTGGGCATTCACTTGAACATGCCGGCCACCGTGCCGCCGGAACTGGTCAAGCCGATCAACAGCGGCGATCCAGCGCCAGCCGGACTGACCGATCCGGAGCGTAACGCTTACAACTCGCTCAGCACCTTTTTCGGGCGCAACGCCGCCTATGGCGCAATGATGGTTACCCGGCCCCAGACCATCGGCTACCTGCTGGCCGACTCGCCCGCCGGCACAGCGGCTTGGATGTACGAAAAGTTTGCCGCATGGACGGACAGTGATGGTCATCCCGAACGCGTGCTCAGTCGCGATGAAATGCTTGATGACATCAGTCTTTATTGGATGACCGACAGTGGTGCGTCGTCTTCCCGTTTCTACTGGGAGAACAACAACAATAACTTCAGCGCAGCAGCGCAGAAGACCACCGACATCAAGGTGCCCGTCGCTATCACCGTGTTCCCGCACGAAATCTACCGCGCACCAAAAGTGTGGTCGCAGCGTGCCTACCCATCGCTGTCCTACTTCAACGAGGTCAGCAAGGGCGGCCACTTCGCGGCGTGGGAACAACCTCAATTGTTCAGCGAAGAATTGCGCGCGGCATTCCGTCCACTGCGCACGGCTGCGCAAAAAACCGCTACCCGTTAAACCGTTTGACACCCAACCCGACAACCCGGATCCGCCAACCTGCCGTTCCCAAGGGAGACTTACCATGAAGAAGCCTGCGTTGAACCACCGAGCCGTATCACCGCATCGGAGCCTGCTCGCTCGATCCCTTCTGGCGATCGCATTGCTGCAAGCGGGTGTCCTGAGCGTTGCCTCATCGCCGATCTACGCCGCTGATGTGCCAGCCGGAAAAATCGACGTGATTACGCCGGGTAGCAACGTTTCCTTCGGGCCGTTGAAACACGTCAAGGCCGGATTGCTGGATGTCGCCTATGCCGAAGTCGGCCCGGCTGACGGTCCTGTGGTGATCCTGTTACACGGCTGGCCATACGATATTCACAGCTTCACCGACGTCGCGCCGGCATTGGCGCAGAAGGGTTATCGCGTACTGATTCCCTATGCGCGCGGTTATGGCGATACGCGTTTTCTTTCCGCCAAGACAATCCGCAATGGTCAGCCCGCCGCGTTGGCGAGCGACCTGATCGCCTTCATGGATGCATTGCAGATCAAACAAGCCGTCCTCGGTGGCTATGACTGGGGCGCACGCACGGCTGACATCGTTGCGGCTCTCTGGCCTGAACGGGTCAAGGCGCTGGTCGCGGTAAGCGGTTACCTGATCGGTAGCCAGGACGCTGGCAAGGCACCGTTGCCGCCCGCCGCCGAATTGCAGTGGTGGTATCAGTTCTACTTCGCGACAGAACGCGGCCGTCTGGGCTACGAGAAAAACACCCACGACTTCGCCAAATTGATCTGGAAGCTGGCCTCGCCGCAGTGGAACTTCGACGACGCCACCTACGACCGCAGCGCCGCCGCTTTGCAGAATCCGGATCACGTTGCTGTGTCCATCTTCAACTATCGCTGGCGCCTGGGGCTGGTCAAGGGCGAGGCCAAATACGACGCGCTGGAGAAGAAGCTCGCGGCCTCTCCATCCATCAGTGTGCCAACCATCACCATGGAGGGTGACGCCAACGGCGCACCGCATCCACCTGCCGAGGCGTACGCCAAGCGTTTCACTGGCAAGTATGAGTACCGATTGATCAGAGGTGGTGTCGGCCACAACTTGCCGCAAGAAGCGCCGCAAGCCTTCGCCCAGGCCGTGATCGATGCCGATCACCTTTGAGAACCGGCTGAAAGGATGGCAACGATGAAGCTCAAATATCTGGCAGTGATGTCGGCTGCCATTGCAACTGCCATTGCAACCGCAGCAGTGACCGCCACCGGTGCCGCCTTGGGCGACGCCGGTAATGACGACGCCTCACCGATCTATGGCGTGAAGCTGCCTGAGAACTATCGCTTGTGGCCGATGATTGCCCCGGCGCACGAAGCGGCACCTTTGGACGAGCTGCGAGCCGTGCTGGGCAATGATCTGGCCATCAAGGCTTATCAGGATTCAACGCTGCCATTCCCTGACGGCACGGTGCTGGTAAAGCTTGCCTGGAAACATGTTCAGTCCCCGGAATTCGAGCCGGCGTCGATCCCGGGGGCGGCCACGACCGTGCAGGTCATGGTCAAGGACTCAAAGAAATATGCAGCAACAGGAGGCTGGGGGTTCGGTCGGTTTATCAACGGTAAACCGGCCGATGAAGCTCAGCATCAAACCTGTTTCGCCTGTCACCAGGCGCGAGTGCGCAATCACGACTTTGTTTTCACTCGCTTCGCCCCTTAATTTCCCGTCAAACCCGGAGTCTGCAATGAAAAAAGTATTGGCCGCGCTGGCCGTCGCCGTCAGCCTAAGTATGGGTACACACGCCTGGGCACAAACTGAAAAGCCCACGATCGTGCTCGTCCACGGCGCCTTTGCCGATGCGTCGAGTTGGAATGGAGTGGTGAAGATTCTCGAGAAAGATGGTTACCCGGTGGTTGCCGCAGCCAACCCACTGCGCGGCGTAAAAAGCGATGGCGCGGCAATCTCGGCATTGCTGACGAGCATTCATTCGCCGGTGGTACTGGTCGGCCATTCCTATGGCGGCAACGTCATCAGTGATGCGGCCAACGATCATGCCAACGTCAAAGCGCTGGTTTATGTCAGTGCGTTTGCACCCGAGGCCGGGGAAACCGTCGCCGGGCTGGCCGGCAAGTTTCCGGGCAGCACGCTGGGTCCAACGCTGGCTGCGCCTGTAGCGCTGGCCGATGGCGGCAAGGACTTGTACATCCAGCAGGACAAGTTTCCCGAACAGTTCGCCGCTGACGTCCCCGCAGCAGAGGCGGCGTTGATGGCCGCCACCCAGCGCCCGGTGACGGAAGCGGCGCTTAACGAACAGTCCGGCACACCCGCGTGGAAGCACATTCCGTCTTGGTACATCTATGGCGACAAGGACAAGAACATACCGCCGCAAGCCATGGACTTCATGGCCAAGCGCGCCGCCGCCAAAGGTGTGGAAGTCGTCAAGGGCGCGTCCCATGTCGTGATGGTATCGAACCCGGGGCCGGTTGCCCTCCTGATCGAAAAAGCTGCCACGGCGAAGTAATGCCAATCGGCGTGCGGATGCGCGTTTTTAATGAACCTCAGTGGTAGGTAAGAAAATGAACAGCCTCACACAACGTTTTGTCGGCAGGACTGCCTTGATCACTGGTGGCTCGCGCGGCATCGGCGCTGCAATTGCGCGCCGACTGGCCTTGGAGGGCGCCGCCGTAGCCTTCACTTATGTGGCATCCGATGCGCAGGCCGAGGCTCTGGTTGCCGATATCCGGGCACACGGTGGCAAGGCGCTGGCGATCAAGGCCGACAGCCGGATCGCAGAGGATATCGAGCGTGCCGTCGGCACGGCGGTAGAGCATTTCGGTGCACTGAATATCCTGGTGAACAATGCCGGAATTCTGGGGCTCGGCTCAGTAGACGAATTCAGTGTCGAGGCGCTCGACAATATGTACGCGGTAAACGTACGCGCCGCCTATGTGGCGATTCAGGCGTGCTCCAGGGTCATGAGTCGCGGTGACCGAATCATCACCATCGGCAGTGTCGCCGGCGCGCGTACCGGTTTCCCCGGGTCCAGCGCCTACTCGATGACCAAGGCCGCGCTGGTCGGTCTGGTGCGTGGTCTAGCCCTGGATTTCGCCGCGCGCGGCATCACCGTCAACAACATTCAACCCGGTCCGACGGCAACCGACATGAACCCGGCCGATGCGCCTTATCTGGATCATGTGATCAAACTGGTGCCGCTGGGTCGGCTCGGCACCGCTGACGAGATCGCTGGAATGGCC
This sequence comes from Pseudomonas sp. 18058, assembly GCF_902706155.1. NCBI lineage: Bacteria > Pseudomonadati > Pseudomonadota > Gammaproteobacteria > Pseudomonadales > Pseudomonadaceae > Pseudomonas > Pseudomonas sp. 18058. The sequence goes on along the minus strand of NZ_CACSJY010000009.1, from coordinate 80,167 downwards.
GCGTACCTTGCCAGTGACGATGCTTCGTTTGTCACTGGCGCGAGCCTGACGGTGGACGGCGGATATCTGGCCTGATCCCGGCTGTCTTGCGGTATTGCCCTGGTCAGTCGTTGGACACCTGTAGATATTACCGTGCAACGTTTAGAGCATTGGCGTGATGCCGGGCATCAGGAGCAATACCGCGAACAATAGCGCCCCGAGTGCCTCGATCAGGTAACCGATGAACAGTGTGAATACGGCAGTAATTCCCGTAGGTCATGCAGGAGGGTTGAGAATGTTAATTTCAGCAATCAATACCGTCGAAGTCGATGCCGCACCCGGGCGAGTGGGTGAAGTCTGCTCGATACTCCCTCACATTGTTCGTGCACTCCTCAGCAACTCAGGGTGCATGGGATACGCGATTACCGATAATCGTCGGGCAAAAAACGCCTGGATCGTCAGCGGTTACTGGGAATCGGAAAGTCTGATGCATGCACATTTTGATCATCCGGAGCTGGCCGGGTTTATGGATATGTTGAGGGCTGGCATGGCCAGCCGGATTAAATTCAGTACCTTTATTATCAATCCCGCTGAAGATCAACGTCGCGTTCCTAATGGGTGATCAGGATTGCCGGAAGCGAACATCGGCAAACGCTGCAGCATCCAGTTCAGCAGTTCTTGAGCGGGTGCCGCCAGCGGGCGTCCGGACTTCACCAACAGTTTCGCCTCGACCCCTTGGAACAGTGGATGGTCGACGGCTACGGCCGCGAGACTGCCTTGTGCGATTTCTCGATAGGCCGCCACCTCGCCCAGCAGCGAGGCAAACTCGCCGGATGCAACAAGGCGCTTGAGGGCGGCCAATGAGTTGCTGACCAGCGCCGGACGGATTTCTATCTTCTCGGCGTACTCGAGCATTTTCAGCGCATGACCGATACCGAAGGTCGTCGGCGTCAGCACCAGTTGGCAGTCGAGCAAATCGGCGACGGTTGCCATTGCCCCTTTCAAGGCCAATGGATGGTCCGGGCGAACCAACAACATCACGGGTTGCCGGGACGTCGCTCGATAATCGATATGAGGGTGGGGAGGAGGGTTGTAGGCCAGGCCGATATGAGCGCGGTTTTCCGCGATCTCGTTGAGGACGTCGTCTACGGGCAGGATGTCCAGCCTGATATCGAGCTTGGGATACTGTTTGCAGAACGGCGCGAGTACGTGGTCGACCAATGTATCGACGTAGCCCTCGCTGATGACTACCCGCACGTGTCCCAATTGAAGGCCTTTGATCGCCTGGAGCTGGTCTTCAAGCTTTTCCTGGTGCGATCGATAGCCCCGCCAGAACTCCAGCAGGTGCGCGGCAGCCTCGGTGGGCTGAACACCACGGGCCTGGCGTTCAAACAGCCGGGTGCCGAGTTCTTCCTCCAGCAGTTTGATCTGACGCGTGATCACTGACGGGGAAGTGTTGATGCTGTCCGCTGCGCCCCGGATCGATCCGTGAGTCAGCACCTCATGAAAATACCGCAAGCGTTGCTGGTTGATTTCGCGCACGAGTGTTTCCTTTTGGATTCTGCGTTGATCATAGGGCAACGGTACACGAACATAGTTGCTCTTGCTGCTGTTTACGCCGTCGGCGCAACATCTTTCCACACGTCAGACCAACAAGAAAAACTGGAGACTCGCATGTCGACCATCGTGACGCCCACAGAGAGTGCCGCCCTCGCAACGTTGTACCGCAAACTCAATTGGCGGCTGTTGCCACTGTTGTTCGTTTGCTACGTATTCGCCTATCTGGATCGCATCAACGTCGGCTTTGCCAAACTGCAGATGCAAAACGACCTTGGGCTGTCGGACGCCGCTTACGGTGTCGGCGCAGGTGTGTTTTTTCTGGGGTATGTGCTGTTCGAGATACCCAGCAACCTGATGCTGCCTCGAGTGGGGGCGCGAAAAACCTTCAGTCGCATTCTGGTGTTATGGGGCATCACATCGGCCTGCATGCTATTCGTACGCGACGTGCCAACGTTCTACGCCATGCGCTTTCTCCTCGGCGTTTTTGAAGCCGGTTTCGCACCGGGGATGATCTATTACCTGTCGTGCTGGTACGGCCCCAAACGAATGGCCCGGGCCATCGCAATCGTGTTCATCGCAGGTCCGGCGGGCGGAATAATCGGCGGTCCGCTCTCGGCCTGGCTGATTTCCACGTTCGAAGGCATGGGTGGCTTGGCGGGGTGGCAGTGGATGTTCCTGATCGAAGGGTTGCCCTGTGTGTTGCTCGGTGCGTTTGCTTATTTTTCCCTGTGCAACCATCCCGCCGAGGCGTGCTGGCTGAGCGTCGAGGAAAAGCAAATGCTGCAGCGTGAGCTGGGCGCTTCCCCGGGAGGAACTCACTCGTTCAGAGCGGTGTTGCGCGATCGCAGGATCTACATCCTGGCGTGCGCCTATTTCTGCATCATTTTTTCGATCTACGCCATGAGCTTCTGGCTCCCGGCGATCCTTAAGGCGCAAGGCATCCACGACATGATGCAGCTGGGTTGGTGCGCCGCGATTCCCTATGTGGCAGCGGCAGCCGGCATGTACTGGATCGGGCGCCGCTCCGACCGTTTCGGCGAGCGCCGCTACCACTGCGCGGTCCCGGCAGGCGTCGGGGCAATACTGATACTTTTGTATCCTGTTGCCGATGGGAACCTGATGTTATCAATGGTTCTGCTGACGTTGGCGATCGCCATGATGTTCATGGCCTACACGGTCTTGTGGGCAATGCCCTCTGAACTCATCAAGGGCGAAGCGGCAGCGGGCGGCATCGCTCTGATCAATACCATCGGTCTTTGCGGCGGCTTCTGGGGCCCGGCAGTGATCGGTTGGGCAAAGACATCAACAGCAAGCATGAACCCTGGCATCGTCGCTGTAGGCTGCGTGTTTCTGTGCGCCGCGTTCGTGATCATAGCGAGCAAACCGCTGGCGCATCGCGACCGGGTCTTGGATGCACGGCAGATGGATCGGGCGCTTTGAACTCCACACCCATTGTGTTCCGCAAGGAACCTTTCCAAAGAGAGAACGCAAATGCTTTTACATCTATCGACCTGGGCCGAAATCGCCAAATTTCTCGAGCGCAGCCGTACCATCGTCATCCCGATCGGTTCAAACGAGCAGCACGGGCCAACCGGGCTGCTGGGAACGGACTGGATGTGCCCCGAAATCATCGCCCATCAGGCGCAGGAGTCAGCGGATATCCTGATTGCCCCGACCTTCAATATCGGCATGGCCCAGCATCATCTGGGTTTCCCTGGAACGATCACGCTCAGGCCTTCGACGTTCATCGCCGCCATCGGTGACTGGACGCGTTCGCTGGCTGCCCACGGCTTTGAAAAAATCTTTTTCCTCAATGGCCATGGCGGCAACATCGCGTCGATCGAAGCAGCGTTTTCGGAGCTCTACGCCGAAGCGAGCTTTGCACGTCGCTCGGCGGGTTTTGCCTTGAAGCTGTGCAACTGGTGGGATCTGGAAGGTGTCAATGACCTGGCAAAGGACCAGTTCCCGACAGGACACGGCATTCATGCAACGCCTTCGGAAATTGCCGTGACCCAATGGGCCTATCCACACGCCATCAAATCGGCTGACTACTCGCCACAGATCGCCAATTGGGGGCCCATTCGAGAGGCTGCCGATTTCCGTGCCCGTCATCCGGATGGCCGCATGGGATCTGACCCGGCGCAAGCGTCCCCTGAAAAAGGCCGGCAACTGGTGATGATGGCAGCACAAGGCCTGGTGCAGGAGGTGCAAGCCTTCAGCCGCGAGCCGATGCCAGGCTGAACCGCGCACGTGTTATTCGACCTGGCCAACGCCTGGGCATAACGGGCGTTGGTGCTCATCGCGGGTAAACCGCACTCGATCAGGTACGCCACGATGTGGAAGATCAATCATAGTTACATTGATGGAGCATTCCTTCCCGTTCAGGGGAATGAAACGGTGCAATGCATCAACCCGGCGACCGAGGCGGTCATCGGTACGGTCACCTTGGCCAACCGTGAAGATGCCAGGCGCGCCATCGCGGCGGCTTCGCGTGCTCAAGTCGCGATGGGCCGCACGTCCAAGGCCGAGCGTATCGAGATGCTTGAGCAGTTGCAGGCTGCCGTACTGGCGAGCACGGATGAGATTCGCGATACCACCATCGAGGAGTACGGTGCGCCGTTCGCTCGAGCGCAATGGGTCAGTCGCTACGCCTCGCAGTCATTTGCCAATGCGGCGCAGGTGTTGAAGAACTACGACCTGACTCGTTCGGTCGGCGACGCGACCGTGGTGATGGAACCGGTCGGCGTAGCGGCGCTGATTGCGCCCTGGAACAGCACCGCCGGGACGATATGCAGCAAACTGGCATCAGCCATTGCGGCCGGCTGTGCATCGGTGATCAAACCGAGCGAGTTGAGTCCGTTGCAAACCGATGTGCTCGCCCAGGCGTTGCATCGCGCAGATTTGCCTAAAGGGGTTTTTAATATTCTATTGGGGCGAGGCGGTGATGTCGGTGATGAAATCAGCACCAACCCACACGTCGCGAAAGTTTCATTCACGGGGTCCACCGCCACCGGAAAACTCATTGCTCGCGCCGGCATAGAAACCATGAAACGAGTGAGCTTGTCGCTCACGGGGAAGTCCGCCTCCATCGTCCTTGATGACGCCGATCTAGACGCGGCCATTCCTCTTGCACTGAATGCTGCCTTCATGAATAACGGTCAGGCGTGCATCGCCGGCACGCGCCTGCTGGTGCCGCGCAATCACGCCGAGGACATCATCGACCGTGTAAAAAGCCTGGTCGGGGCGATGGTCGTCGGCAATCCGCAGGATCCTGCCACCGTTATCGGGCCTCTCGTCAGTCAGGCGCAATTCGACCGCGTCCAAGGTTTCATCCGCCGCGGGCAGGCACAAGGCGCGACACTGATTGCCGGCGGGGAGGGCAAACCGTTCGGCCTGGACAAGGGCTATTTCGTCAGGCCCACAGTCTTTGCCGACGTCAGCAGTGACATGGACATTGCTCAAGAGGAGATTTTCGGCCCGGTGCTGTCGATCATTGCGTATGACTCGCAAGAACAGGCGATCGATATTGCCAACGACACGCTCTACGGCTTGCAGGCCTATGTGTTTTCCCGGCAACCGGAACGTGCCCGAAGCCTGGCGTCCCGGCTGCAGGCCGGCTCGGTGTTGATCAACAGAATCGCGCCAGAGCTGCTTGCGCCCTTTGGCGGGGTCAAGCAGTCCGGTGTCGGCCGGGAGTTCGGTGTCTTTGGGCTGGAATCGTTTCTTGAGGCTAAAAGTATTGTGTCGGATTAGCCTGGGTTTGGCGGGATATCGTGTTCGCGTCTGGTGTTGTGAATAGCCAATGATTGCGAGGCAGAAGCAGGTGGTTTCCTTTGCTTCTGCTTCTGCTAAAGGTGTTGAGCATAGAGCGGAAAATCAGGCGAGTGTGATGCTCACAGGGATGTTGGTGCGCGTGGCTTTTGAGTAGGGGCAGTTCTGGTTTGCCGCTTCAATAAGTTGCAAAGCGGTGTCCGACTCTATGTCAGGCAACGATACGACCAGTCGGGCCTGCAGAGTAAAACCCTGTTCGCCATGGATCAAATCCACTTGGGCATCGACACCGGCCATCACTGGAAAGGCGATCTTGCGAGCATTGCAGGCATGGCGCAGAGAACCTAGAAAACAGGCTGACCAGCAGACTGCGAACAATTGCTCCGGGTTGGTACCTATTCCGGGCGCGCCGGGAGGAGAAAGCTTGAGGTCAAGTCGTCCATCATGGCTGCGGCCGGTGCCCTCTCGACCTCCTGTTGTGTAGGTGTGACCGGTGTAGAGGGTTTTTTCGATATTGATCATGAGTACTTCCTGGCGTTGATAACGCGGCATCGAAAGATCGAATCACGTGGCCTGCATCACTTGCCGGCAGTGGCGCGCCGCCCCACCTGCAAAAGCGTCGAAAACGGCTTCTGTGCCCGAGTTGCCCAGTAGAGTTGATCGTGCGATATCGAGAACCCACGCCCTGAACGGTAGGTTCGGGTCATAACCTGGCTGTCCAAGGTAGAGCGCCTTGAAAGCTTCCTGAACCAACGCCGCGGTGGCTCCACGCTTAATTCGCCCGGCCTGTACTTGGCCTTCATAGAAGGCGATAAGTAAGGGGGTCACTGCCGCAAAGAGTTGTTGTGACTCACGCCTGTCACGCCTGACGAAACCCGCCATTAAGGCGTGCAATTCGTCGTTCCCAAGCCGCTCAGCTGTGCTAAGGCAACTCACGCGATAACCTTCGGCCATGATCGGATTCCTCTACGTCATCTATTCAACTGATCAAGCAACCGGGGAATAGGAGGTTGCCAAAGTTTGAGTGGTGCAGCTCGAGCATGACGTCACAGGATGAGATTTACCAGTTATGCGGTGTTAGCGCTTAATAGTAGACCCGTTGGGTGGGCGAAGTTGAGAGGGTGGGGGACAACAACATCGTGTTTGCTATGTCCACTCATCATCCCAACGCACTCATTACAATAGCGTCAACGCTTGTCCTCCCATAGATAATTGGACACGATTTAAACAATGCGACGCTGGGAATGCGGACTGTTTTGTATGTAGACACCATGAGGCTGAACGGAAAAAAATTTAAATGCAGCGGCAACATATTGCCGCCTTAATTAAAGATCTGTATCGGCGCCTCTGCTGATCATGGATAGAAATGAGCTTGACGTATTTGAAACTCAGGTTTAACGAAATCTGCGTCTGCATGGCACATATTTTGCTATTTCGAATTGCAGTATCTATAAAATTATTTTCTATAAAGAGTTTCCCTTGATAATCGGAAACCGCGACTTCTCTTTGGCGTCTTGGAACAAGTCCGACACTCATACGAATCTGGTACAAAAGGATTCGCTTTTTAACTTGGTATCAGCCGCCCAATCCTCCCAGTCTGGAGTTTCAGGCGTCAGCAAAACCGAGACTTCGACGACGGACTCAGATAATAAAGAGGATTTTGACGAGGCTTTTGCGAAGATGATGATTAATTTGAGGACAGCATCATACAAATCCGAGGACGCTGAGGGTACAGACTCGGCCCTGTTGCCCATGGCAACAGCTCATAATCATGGCACCACATTTTCTACAAACAATGATGCAGCAGGCAATAATCTGGCTACGCGTCCTTACCAATCCCCACCCTCATCCGAAAAAACAGGATCGGAATTATTCAAGGATTACATGAACCAAACAGATGCCGAAAAGGTTAGAGAATAATTGACGGGTGTGAGTAAGGAGGAATATGAAAAAATATCTCCTGAAGAGCAAGCTTCCCTCGACAAAAGAGTCGAGGTGCTGACCAAGGAAAAATCCAGAACGGAGCAACAAGCGGTCAAGGCGAAGATTGACATGGTGAAGGCTGAATTGGCTTAAAAGTTGAACCCCAGTCATGAGGGCAGGAAGAGAACCTGTCCTCATTCTACGAAGTTGAAGGGAATGTTGCTCACTCTTGCAAGTATTGTCCGAACGAGGCGGCGTAACCATGTATTGTTGCCGCATGCGCATAACTAGAATTTTCAACTTATCAAAAAAATATTCCCGCCGAAGCCACTCAGCGTTAAGGTTGTGATGGGATTAACAGTAACTTTCCTGTGGTGCGCCTGCTTTCCATATCCAAATGTGCCTTTGCCGCGTCCGCTAATGGGTACTGCGCACCGATCTTGATATCGATTTCTCCGGCCAGGACCATGTCGAAAAGTTTGGCAGAATGGTTACGCAATAACTCTGGCGTACGTACGTGATCCATAAAAGTTGCGTAACCGATCTTTATGCTCTTTGGAAGGCTCATAAGTTCTATCGGGCCCGGTGCACCAAGGACCGGGCCGAACCAACAGAACGTCCCTGATATTCGGAGCGAATCGAGAGACCCTTTGAAAGTTTTCGGGCCAGAGCCGTCGTAAACCACATGTACGCCTTGACCGCCCGAAAGCCGGATAACTTCCTCGGCAAAATCGCCCTCCGTGTCGACGATCACATGGTCGGCACCCGATTGTTTTGCAATTGCAATTTTGTCGGGTGAAGAGACCCGCCCAATGACATGCCCACCTTTAAGCTTGATCATTTGAGTCAGCAGCAGACCGAGGCCACCGGACGCTGCATGCACCAAAGCAATGTCACCTGGTTGGACCGAATAGAAATCTGACGTGAAGTGGCTGGCTGTCAGACCCTGCATCATCACCGAAGCGGCGGTTCGATCATCTATTCCGTCAGGGATGGTCACAAGCGAGGAAGCCGGGCAAACGATCTTCTCTGAATAACTACCCGGTACGTAAACCCATGCGACGCGCTGTCCGGGTGAAATCCCTTTTACTCCTTCTCCGACAGATAAAACCCGGCCGGCTCCTTCGACTCCAAGGAGCTTGGGGTTTGGTACGTCCCGCCAGACACTTCCTTGTCTGGCGCCAATGTCCATGAAGTTGACCCCGGCTGCACTGACCTCTACGAGTACCTGGCCAGCATCGGGAGTAGGCGTCGGAAAGCTGACATATTCAATTACTTCGGAGCCACCCGGTTGGGCCATGACAATAGCTTTCATATTTGCACCTGTTTTGTTGAACGATCATTCCAGAATTGGGTAAAAAAGGCTCATTGCAGAGCCTTGAGCGTGAGGTGAGAAAGAGCGATCAGTTCGTCCTGGCTCGCCCCACCTCGTGCAGCGATACGAATCGCCGCCACGTTTGCCAGCAGGAAACCGGCTGCATAATCCGGATCAAGATGAATTGACAGATCGCCAACAGTCTTCGCCTCGCGGATACTTTTCACTAATTCGGTACGTAAAGCTCGACCAGATGGCTCGCGAATTTTATTCAGATCTTCTTCGTTACTGCCGAACTCAACAATCGAACCGATGCCAAGGCAAGGGCAATTGGCCTGCGCTACGACTCGTTCAAGCATCTTCTCAAGGCCTTCTATAGCCCTGGGACTCCCTCGCAACAAAGCGATATGAGCCGATGTTTCTGATGCGCCGTACTTCTTTAGCGCTGAGCAGTACAGCTGCCATTTGCCGTCGAAGGTATCGTAGAGACTCTGTTTACCGATCTTCATTGTAGTCGTCAGCATCTGCGTGGATGACCCCGCAAAGCCATGCTCGCGGAAAACCTCGACTGCCGCATCAAGCGCTACTTCTATATCGAATTCTTTAGATCTGGCCATGGCGAAACCATAGTTATATTGGAATGATCAGTCAATAATGATTTTAGGGCGTGGCAGCGTTGCCAAAATTGGTAGCGCGCCACAAACCGTTTGAGTTTTGTATCGATGTGTATTTCCTGGCGGCCCTGATACGCATCGATTTAAACGCCCATTTTTTTGACACAGGCCAGATACCTCTCAGGCTTTTAATAGGTTCCATCGAGGCAAACTCAATCGCCTCGGCTCAATTGAACGACCTAGCCATTGAAGCCTTGAGGAGATCACCATGAACACCAAAGCCGTCTATGCCGCTTGCCTGTTTGCCGTCCTGAACATCTGCACTTTGTCCGCCCGCGCTGAAGCAGGCGTCTCGCCTGAGACCTACACCTATGGCACGCACCTGGACATCAAGAAAGTGGTGTCGCTGACAGAGGACGCCGCACCTACCTGCGGGATTGTGAATGCCCAGATGACCTACCTGGATTCTCAAAGCAAAACGCAGGTCTTGGACTACCGCAAGTTCGCTGACGGCTGCATTGGTGACAACTGAGCCCTCCACTTACCGATTGCTAATCCCCTTTGAAACTGGAGAAAAACCATGAACAACGTGACTCGCTTTTTGACCGCCGCTGCTTTCGCCTTGGCTGGTGCTGCCGCTCATGCCAACGCCGCTGGTGAACAAACCTCCTGCGGCAGCAACACCTGCTTCCAGTTGACCCCTGTGAACGCGCAAGACGGCGGTGACTTCTTGGTACAGGACGGCTCGAGCCGTACGCCGCAAGGTCAGTTGGTAGCTGCCGATGGTTCGAGCCGTACGCCGCAGGGGCAGTTGGTAGCGGCTGGTGGCTCGAGCCGCACACCACAGGGGCAATTAGTAGCGGCTGATGGTTCTAGCCGCACGCCGCAAGGTCAGTTGGTGAATAACCAGACGGTTTGAATGATGTCTCATAAACACCACCACCCTTGTAGGAGTTGCTTGCCAACTCCTACAAGGGGCCCATCTCAACCAAAATCACACCCGATCAACTACCCGCACGCGAGCGCAGTTGCTGTCGAACGGACAGCTCTCTAACGAAATCGTCTACCTCAAGCGCCACAAGTTTGCCAAGCGCAGCGACAAGTCAGTCTGGCGCAGGTAGAGGGGTGCGTGCTCAACACTGACCTCGTAGCCATCGACGCCGAGTTGAAAGCACTTGGTCCAGTCTCGCTGCCGCACGAACCACGCCGACAGCCTATGTATGTTCCGTTACCGCCGTAGCACCCAAGTATCGTAATCCGGCCGACCCAGCGGGCCAGTGAAATTACAAAACTGCCGCGAGCGACTACGGCCGCAATAAGCAGGCTTGGCGGTGAACGATACCTTCGTGCAATCGAGAGGTTGCCAAGGGTCTGCTCTGATTCACCAACGCACCTGTCATGCGTCTTCCCATAAAATAAGGAGCTTCAATATGACATCCAAGAAAATCCTCTATACCGCTAAAGTACACACTACAGGAGCTCGCGATGGGGGCACTTCACGAAGCGACGACGGAAAGTTGGATATTCGCCATTCGCTACCGGGTATCAAAGGCAATGGTACAAACCCCGAACAACTCTTCGCGGCTGGCTGGTCGGCATGCTTTGACGGAGCGCTGGGGCTTGCGGCGCGCAAGTTTAAAGTCGAACTTCCGGCCGACGTCGCCATTGATGCCGAAGTCGATCTTTGCCTGGAAGGTGATGCCTATTTTCTGCGTGCTCGACTTAACGTTAGCCTGCCGGGGATAGAGCGTGATACAGCCCTGCTCCTGATCGATACCGCGCATCAGACTTGTCCTTATTCGAAAGCTGTTCGCGGAAATATAGACGTCGTTCTGAATCTCGTCTGAACGCACCCTGACGAAATCCCAAGTATGCGCATGACTGCCTAAGGTCTTCAGGTAGTTGTGTGTTTGTTTCTGCTTTTGAGTGAAGGGAAGTTGAGTGCTCAATAACCCGCTTGTTTCATTACATTTTACGGAACATTAGGCCGACCTATCCTTCGGTTGAATAGTCCTGTTTGGATGAACTGAAATCGTAATTTTATGTATCTGAGACCCTCCCGATACGAACTGGTTTATTTGCGGAGGTTGGTGACACACACGGGATACCTTAGCGGCGTTAAATGGCACCCATCGCAGCAGCACAAGCTGTCTTGCCGGATCAATCATTTAATAACTGGAGATGTCGTCATGACCTGGAAGAACCTCAGCATCGCTTCACTGTTTGCCATCGTTAGCCTCGGCGCCGTCGCAGCTAATGCCCAAGGGAATGTAACTCCGCACGCCTACATGTACGGTGATCACTTGGACATTGCCAAAGTGGTTTCGGTCAGCGAAGCAACTTCATCCGGCTGCGGTGTCGTTAACGCACGGATGGCTTATTTAGACTCCGCTGGCAAGTCTAAGGTGCTAGATTATCTCACCGTCGGTCAAGGGTGCGGCCAGAACAACTGATGTACATGTCCCCCGCAGATGGCGCCTTTAGGATAGACGCTGACACACCGGCTCTTTTACAGGTTCGTCTGCGGCCACGCCAGTCCCATTGAGCAATCGCATTTCCGCCACCCGCTGGCCTGACAAGAAGACCGTCATTGTGGTTTCCCAAAGTGTGCAGCTGGCACCGTTGCAAGTGCGGGTGGCATAGATTATTGGGTTGATACAATGTATGCGTCGGCATAAAACCGTTGCGATGTCAGGTCGCTGGCACCCGTAATCCCGTTTCGGATGCCGGCTTCAGAATTGGCGTCAGGCACAGCATAAAAAGAAGTACCGCAAACAGCATGTCATAAGCAAGGTCGTAGCGTCCGGTATAGTCACGCAGCGCGCCAAAGCAGACGGGGCCCAACGCTGCAATAAGGTAGCCTACGAAAAGCATGAAGACGGTCCATGTCCCGGCTTCTGCAGGCGTTTTGGAATTGTCCAGTGGCAACGTCATCCCAACTGTGAAGGACATGCCTAGACCGGTTGCTACAAGCAATACGTAAAGAATCGGCGAAGTATCTGGAGCAAACGCCATGCCCGCCGTACCAATGAGTGCAAGTACGGTGGTGATTCCCAAAAGACCACGACGGTCATGGGCCCTTCCAGGGATTAGGCCAGCACCGACACTTGCGATTGCAAACACCGCTGTAAATAGCCCAAGCAACACTCCGGCGGGCAGGGTGGTTAGAGCGGCTTCGGTAGATGCGGGTGCTAACCAGGCGAAGAGGGCATAGACCACGAATTGACTTGAGCCGAAATACAACGCTATGAACCACGCTTGAGGATTGCTCCACGGCATCCCGGTCTCGGCCGACCAGTTATCAACGGTGTTGACCTTCGGTGCGGAAGTTGCGAACCGTCGGGCCATCCACAACCAGCTTATTACAGCTGTGACGCACAGTAAGCTCCAGATCCCGGCACCCACCCGCCAGCTTTGAGCGAACTCAGTAATGGGCGCAGTGAATAACGCAGAAAGAGTTGCTCCTACGCTAAGGCCGGCGGCATAGATGCCCATGAAGAATGCTGGCCGATGTGGAAAGTGAGCTTTTATCCAACCGCCGATGAGAGCACCAGCAATTGCGATTCCGATACTGACCAGAAATGTACTGAGCAATAGAAAAACGGCATCCGGAGATATTGCCCGCACCAAGCAGGCTGCGCCAAGCAAAACCAGCGCTGCAATTACGCAACGGTCGGTACCAAAGCGCCGACTTAAATTGGGTGCGACTAAGGCGAAGATGCCCATGCATACATCGGGAATGGAAGTCAGCAACGCCGCTTGGGTAAAAGTCAAACCATATTGGTTTTGAATAAGCAGCAAGATGGGGCCAATAGAAACAATCGCCGGACGTAATGCAATGGAAAGAACCAATAAACCGATGACTGCAGGCACGCTATGTCTATCGGATGCATTTGGAGAAGTGTTGATGGGGGCCATTTTTTACGTACCCTTATTTTCGGAAATTTGATTAAGGGCGATCGTAGCAATATCAAAGAATCGGCAAGTGCCAGCTTATGTCTTCAAAGTGACAATGTCAGAGGCTTCGGCATTGCAACCCAATTAGTGAGTGTGATTGATGAAGCAAAAGGGACGGATTGTCAGCAAAGCCGAAGAATTGAACGGACGCAGTGAGGATTACCTAGACTATCAGGACGTACCGCGGCTGATGACGGCATTGGCTCGCAACCAAATGGCCGGGGAATACAATCCCCCGCATACCCATCGCCATGGCCAGTTGTTGTATGCCATCAGCGGTGTTATGCGTGTTGCGACCCGCGGTGGCATGTGGTTTCTCCCGCCTAAACGGGCTCTGTGGATACCCGCCGGAGAAGAACATGACCAATTGATGCTCAGCCCGGTCAAGATGCGTTCCATCTACATAGAAGCCGACGTCGCCGCAAGTTATGGAGATAGCTGCCGAGTCGTGGACGTTTCTCTGCTATTGCGCGAACTGATACTGGTGCTGGCCAGTGAACCCATCGAATATTCACTCGAGGGCCGTAATAGTCACGTCGTAGCTCTGATTCTTAGTGAACTGGAGTCTGCACGAACATTGCCGCTGCAGATACCGTGGCCGGTAGACCGCCGGCTGTTGGTGGTATGCAGCGCTATTCTCGACACTCCAGGGCAAGCTCGAAACGTAGACTATTGGGCGGACAAAGTGGGTGCCAGTTCGCGCACGTTGATCCGCCTTTTTCTCAAAGAAACCGGCCTGACCTACCGCCATTGGGTGCAACAGGTGCGATTGGCCTGCGCCTTGAACCGGCTCGAGAGGGGGGAGTCAATCGGGTTGATTGCCCGGGATCTGGGCTATGTTAGTGCAAGTGCGTTTAGCGCAATGTTTCGCCGTGCGATGGGAGAGTCCCCGCGGGCGTTTCTTATTCGCGAATAAAATAGTTAATGCAGCCAAAGGGCTAGCGCAGCAGCAGATGATTAGCACCGCCTTATCCGACGGTGCCATTCATCCTCGAAGAGTCAGACAAGCTGTAGGGTAGGGTCAACTGAGCGCAAAGCCCGCCACCTTCTCGGTTGTACAGTATTAAAGAACCTTGAAGTTTTAGCGTTAGTTGTTGCGAAATTGCCAAACCCAGCCCAGTACCACCCGTGTCACGGTTGCGCGAGCTTTCCACGCGATAGAACGGTTTAATCACTTCTGGCAATTGATCCTCGGGAATTCCTGGGCCACGATCCAGGATCTGAATCAACAAGCTCTTGTCCGTCTGGGGCTCTACGTTGATTTGGACCTCTGTGCCAAATTTCAGAGCATTGTCCACAAGATTCACCAGCACTCGCCGCAGTGCATGTGGTCGTGTATCGATAACGGTGCCGATTTCCGCGTTTAGAACCACACGTTTTCCAGTATCCAGATAATCGAATACCAGGCTGTCGAGGAAAGAGTGCAGATCGAGCCGGCGGCTGGTCTCAGTTGAACCATCCATGCTGCGCGCGTATGCCACCCCTTCCTGAACCAGATGCTGCATCTCGCTTAGGTCCTTACAGAGCTTGTCCTTCTCTATGCAGTCTTCCATGAACTCGGCGCGCAGTTTCATTCGCGTGATGGGAGTCTGCAAATCGTGAGAAATGGCAGCCAGCAGTTGCATGCGCTCTTTTATGTGATTCGCGATGCGTTCCTGCAAGGTATTGAAGGCAACTGCTGCGTAAGCCACTTCTATAGGGCCTGCCTCATCAAGACGAGTTCCTCCCCCGTTCGGATCAAGGGTATCGACTGCCTTTGATAGACGGGTTAGGGGGCGTATTGCAGTTCGTACCGCGAACCACGTACAGCCGAATAGTAGCAACAGCTGCACGACTAACAGCAACGGTAACCATGGCGATAGCGGGGATATTTTTGGCCGAACATCAATCGTCAGCGGGCTTCCGTCGCTCAGGCGTAGGTGCGCTTGATAATGCGGACGCAGGTCAGAAATATCAGTAAATCTTAGGTCGTAATCTTGCCCCAGTGTCGCTTCCATGGAGCTAACAGACGGCGGGGCGGAGGCCATGTTCATCGGCGTACCAGGTTGGCCCTCGTCCAGTTGATAGCGATAGTTGGGATGTTCGAAGCGCGTTAGCCAGCTTTGACGTTCACTAGCGGGCAGGCGCTCAAGCATTGCCACAGTGGTAGTCATGTCTTGCTCCAGATTGCCCAGCATCAGTGTCATCGCGCTTTGGTATCGCTCATAAAACTGCAGCCCAAAAGACAGTCCATGAGCTGCAACAAGGCTGACGAGAAAGATCAACGACAGTCGAGAGGCCAACGTTCTTGGCCACCGCAGCAGCGTCATGACTGCTCTCCTAAAATTTCCACCGGATAGGTGAAAACATACCCTTCGCTGCGCACGGTCTTGACGTAGGCTGGGTCGCGGGCGTCGTCCAGCAAGCGTTGACGCAGACGGCTTACCAATAAATCGATGGAGCGATCGAAGAGATCTGCGTCGCGCCCCTGAGTCAGATTGAGTAACTGATCGCGGCTCAGGACGCGTTGGGGGTGATCGACAAATACCCTCAACAAACGGTATTCCGCTCCGCTTAAGGTGACGATAGTGCCCTCGCCATCGAGCAAATGACGCGCAGTGGTATCTAACCGCCACTTACCAAACGCAAGCAGGCGACTAGCCTCGCTGACAATCAAATTGGGTGGCAGCATGCGCGTGCGGCGCAGTACGGCATTGATACGTGCAAGCAGCTCACGGGCTGCGAAGGGTTTAACCAGGTAATCATCAGCTCCCATTTCCAGGCCGATGATGCGGTCGGTTTCTTCGTTGCGTGCGGTCAGCATCAGGACCGGGATGCTTTTATGTTTGCCTGAACGAAGTTCTCGACATAGAAGCAGTCCATCGTCCCCCGGCATCATGATGTCCATCACGATGAGGTCTACGGTGGAAGACTCAAGAAAGGAGCGCATCTGTCGGCCGTCCGCCACGACTGTGGTTCGCAAACCGTTCTTTTTTAGGTAGTTACCTACGAGTTCTCGAATCTCGCGATCATCGTCGACTATCAGGATGTGATCAACGTGTTCCATCTGACTCACCATAGATCCTCAGCATTTAGCCATGTCCCCTAACGAGCGACGTTTTTAGCGATTGGGTGCGCGGCCGTCTATTACATCAAGGTGTAAGTGCTGCAACCCAGTTACGCGGGTACCTGAAAGAACTGGAACGCTTTTGAATCAGCGAGGCCACTTACGCCACGAGGTTCTAACCTTCACGCCGCCTCGCGTGATCTGGAACGGCTTCTAATGGCTGAGCCTTTGGCAGGACTGTATTGAATGGCTTTGGAATCATTATCAATGTTGGGGCTGGTGAGGAGGGGCAAGAGCAAATGACGCGAGTAGCCTTTTTGCTCTTGCTGATAGCGTCTCGATCAAGCTAGTTGTTCAATTGCCTGGGCGACGCCTGATCCGTATTCCGGATCAGCTTGTGTGCAGTGATTGATGTGGCGCTGCTTCGCCTGTGTACTAGCTCCGTGGATCGATCGCGCAGTGTTATCGAACAGCGCCTGTCTCTGAGCCGTGTCCATCAGCCGGAATAGGGCGCCAGGTTGGGTGAAATAATCTTCGTCTTCCCTGTGGTTCCAGTGCCAGGCACTGCCCAGCAGTGATAGAGGCGGCTCACGGAAGTCGGGTTGCTCCACCCATTGTTCATGGCTGTTGGGCTCATATCCGATGGCGCTTCCGGCATTTGCGTCGGTACGCATTTGCCCGTCCCGGTGATAGTTGTTGACTGGGCATCGAGGGGCATTTACCGGAATCTGATGATGATTTACGCCTACGCGATAGCGTTGCGCATCGCCATAGGAAAACAATCGAGCCTGAAGCATTTTGTCTGGTGAGAAGCTGATGCCAGGCACGACGTTGGCAGGGTTGAAGGCGGCTTGTTCGACGTCGACAAAGTAGTTGTCGGGGTTGCGGTTGAGCTCAAGGACACCGACTTCGATCAGGGGATGATCTTTATGCGGCCAGACCTTGGTCAAATCGAAAGGATTGATCGGATAAGACCCAGCTTCCGCTTCTGGCATTATTTGAACGTAGAGTTTCCATTGGGGAAAGCGACCCTCCTCAATGCTGGTGTACAAATCCCGTTGCGCGCTTTCGCGATCATCGCCGACCAGTTCGCAGGCTTGCTGATCAGTCAGGTTTTTGATGCCTTGTTGGGTTTTCCAGGTGAACTTCACCCAAAAACGTTCATTTGCCGGACTAATGAAACTGAACGTATGGCTGCCGAATCCGTGCATGTGTCGATAGGAGTGCGGTAGTCCGCGGTCGCTCATAACGATCGTGACCTGATGCAAAGCCTCGGGCAGTAGTGTCCAGAAATCCCAGTTGTTTCTGGCACTACGCATATTTGTACGTGGATCACGTTTGACTGCGTGATTGAGGTCTGGAAACTTCAACGGATCCCGCAGAAAAAACACAGGTGTGTTGTTGCCCACCAGATCCCAGTTGCCTTGGCCGGTATAAAATTTGATGGCAAACCCGCGAATGTCACGCTCGGCGTCGGCGGCTCCACGTTCGCCAGCCACGGTAGAAAATCGGACGAATACATCCGTGGTCTTACCAATGCTCGAAAATAAGTCTGCTTTTGTGTAGCGGGTGATGTCGTGAGTAACCGTGAAAGTGCCGAATGCGCCTGAGCCCTTTGCGTGCATCCGGCGTTCAGGAATAACTTCACGGTCAAAGTGCGCCAACTTCTCTAGCAGCCAAACGTCCTGCAATAACACGGGGCCTCTAGGACCAGCCGTTTGAGAGTTGTTGTTATCGCCCACCGGCGCGCCGGCTGCTGTCGTCAATTTTTTCATTATCGGACCCTTGCTTTTATGGTTGTTGAAAAAGCCTGCATAAGATGTGCTGGTCAGGAAAACGCGCGGCACCAGACATGACGGCCGCCATGGCCCGTAATTCCGCGCTTGTGACGTTCTTTGGCGTGTATCTGAAATGGGGGAAAATGATTAGCACTGAGCTCAGAGGAGGCTGAGCTGAACCTCGACATTGCCGCGGACGGCTTTGGAGTAAGGGCATGTCTGGTGGGCGGTGTAGATCAGTTTGTGCGCTACCTCGCGATCCAGTCCCGGCAAGCTGACGGTCAACCGAGCGCATAGAAAGTACGCCTCTCCACTGAGACAAAGATCGACCTCGGCATCGATAGAGACGTCAACCGGTAGTGACACCTTCTGCTTCAGTGCCGCCAGGCCCAGCGCCGCGTCGAAACAGGCAGACCAACTAGCTGCAAAAAGCTGTTCCGAGTTCGTCCCGCTGCTATCGAAACCCGGTAGCGAGTGCCTGATGTTCAAGCAGCCGTCATCACTGCGAGAGTAACCCCCGTCGCGAAAACCTTTTGTGTGAACCCTGACGGTATACAACGCTCTTCCGGCCCCCATCTCTATCTCCTGATCTTCGAACGCATGGGCATTTTTCCAGTGTCCCTGTCACTTAGGTCTGGATCAAAGTCAGGAGTAATCAGAACAGAGCATTCAAAGCGGGACGATTACACGATGGTATCGGGCTTGGTTTCGGATACACGCTCCATGCGATAGGGGTACTACTAGGGGAGGGCAACCCGTTGGAAAGCGATAGGAGTAACAGGCTCGGTATGGTAACAAGCGACGTAACGTATATCTGCTGCGGGTATGCGATCTACTGCACGCTATCATTACGTCGATTAAAGGCCGCTGTGGCCCTTTTGTGGCTGTCCCTACCTCCCTAGCAAGTCAATGCCGGGCCTTGCAACGCGCAGTTGATTAACGAGCGTCTGCGCCGGAGGTGAATCCATGGCGCGGCAATTGTTATCGTGGTGGGACTACAAGGCGCAGCTTCAATGTCCGTGTGTGTCCAACATTAAAGGGTGTCCTAGTTATGAGCGATGAGCTGGATCGAAAAATAAGAAATTTCCTCTGCATTTCCATGCATGGGTCGATATCGGCCGCTTCTGAACAGCTGGATATTTCTCAACCAAGTCTGAGCCGACAGCTCGCTAGTTTGGAAAGCTATCTCGGAAACCAACTTTTTAGGCGAACGGGTCGAGGGCTAATTTTAACCGATGCTGGAAAGCATTTGGCGTCTATGGCGAGCCCTGCGTTCATGGCAATTGATGCGGCCATCGTTCAAATCAGAGATCAATTCGGCATCACGCAAGGCAGTCTGCGCTTGGCAACGGTGCATACGCTTACCTACTATTTTCTTGGAGATCTGGTCTCTCGATTCGTGCACCAAAATCAGGACGTAAACGTCTCGTTCATGGCCCGAAGTTCGACCGAGGTCGTAAAGCTCGTGGAGTCAGGCAGAGCGGATCTGGGTTTCGTATACGACAGCGAAGTGGCGTCAAAGGAGTTGCTGTCGAGCGGTCTTTTTACCGAGTCAATGGCAATCATAATCAAGGCCGAACTGGAACCAGCGCCGCTGAGCATCGACATGGGGGAGCAGCCATTAAGGCTTGTGGTGTTTCCGAGTGGTTATGCGCTACGAAGAATGCTGGACACATGTGAAGTGCCTTATGTCGTGGCTGCAGAGGTTGAAACCGTTGACGCAATGCTCGAACTGGTCGCTTCAGGTGTGGGAGCCTGCGTCCTCCCCGCACACATTCCAAATAGGGTGCTGGAGCAGTACAGCCTCACTCGTGTGACCGACGTAAAACCGTTGCTAAAACGCAAGGTAGTCGCCATCTACCGCTCCGACTCACCCTCGACAGCCATTACCAGATCGATACTGGGATTTGCCATGGATGCGGCGAAGTCGCTCTAGTGAATACCTGATATAGCCCTAGCCTCATCGCCATCGATGATCAAGCTTCATAAGCTTGAGCCACCGTTGATGGTTAGATTGAGGATTGCCAAGTGAGTCAGGAACTACGCAGTAAAGAATATTTCGATTTGCGGGCCACAAGCGAGATGGCCCAACACCTTAAATCAAAAGAGATGCCTCTGAAGGAGCGCCTTGCTTACGCAGCCAGAATCCTTGCGATGACCGGACAAGAGGCTGGTCTTGCCGGGCAGCTCACCGCGCGCTCCGATAGGGAAGATACCTATTGGACATTACGTTTCGGCCTTGGATTTGAAGAAGCGACAGCGGAAGACTTTATCGAGGTCGACAAGGATCTCAATACAGTAACTGGCGAAGGGATGGCTAATCCCGCCACCCGCTTTCATTTGTGGGTTTACAGAAATCGCCCAGACGTCACTTCGATCATCCACACGCATTCTCCCTGGGCATCTGCGCTAGCCGCCGCGAGGCAGCCACTTGTGATCTCGCAGATGGATATGACTCCGCTGTTCAACGATTGCGCTTTCTTGGGTGAATGGCCAGGGGTACCGATCGCCGACCACGAGGGGACTTTGATATCCGAGGCACTGGGTGGGATGAAGTCAATCATTCTGGCCCACCACGGATATCTCACCGCCGGCGTATCGGTAGAGGAAGCCACTTACCTTTCGGTATACCTGGAGAGGGCGGCGAGGATGCAGATCCGGGCCAAGGCGTTCGGTGATCTGACACCAGTCGACCCGGTCTTAGCGCAGGAAGCTCACGACTATCTTTTGAAACCCTCCATTGTGCGAGCGACATTCGATTACTGGTGTCGTCAGACGCACCGATTGCCTGGCATGCCGCCGATGTAAAGATCTCATTCCACAAGCCCGTACTGCATCTTCGTATGGGCCCGAGTTTGCGTGCTTATAAGAAAGACTCCCACACACAATCACTGCCAGATAAAGGACTGAAAAATGTCGAAAATAACGAAGGCAGATGCGGCTCCTTCAGCCGTGAAACGTCAGACAGTGATAGCCGGTATTGCGAGCATGACGGGAACCACGATTGAGTGGTATGACTACTTCCTCTATGGCAACGCAGCTGCGCTCATTTTCAATAAAATATTCTTTCCTGATTTTGACCCGGTCACTGGCACCCTGGCAGCGTTCGCGACATATGCCGTCGGATTCTTTGCGCGTCCGTTTGGTGGCATTGTATTCGGCCATTTCGGAGACCGATTAGGCCGAAAGTCGATGCTCATTATCACGCTGTTCATGATGGGTGTGCCGACGATCATCATAGGGTTGATCCCTTCCTACGATTCCATCGGTTATTGGGCGGCTGTGCTACTTGTACTGATGCGAGTGCTGCAAGGCATTGCGGTCGGCGGTGAATGGGGAGGGGCGATTCTCTTGGCCGTCGAGCATGCGCCTGAGGGTAAGAAAGGCTTTTTCGGCAGTCTGCCCCAAACTGGCGTTGCCACTGGATTGATTCTTTCATCACTTGCGATGGGTGCTGTCGCCCAATTGCCTGAGGAGGACATGCTCAGCTGGGGTTGGAGAATTCCTTTCCTTGCCAGTGCTGCATTGCTTCTAGTGGGCTGGTATATACGCGAAAAAGTGGCCGAATCCCCCGACTTTATCTCTGTGAAAAGAGATGTACCTCGTGAGATGCCGTTTAAAACCGTACTACGTGCGCATCCCCGAGCGTTGCTTGCTGTTGCCGGTGCTCGTTTGGCTGAGGTGACCTGGTTCTACACGATTGCGACCTTTTCCTTGGCTTATGCAACAAAGACGCTTGCGATACCGAAGGACTTAATGCTGAATGCGGTCGTCTGGGGCGCTACCGTTGCCATGTTCACCATGCCCTTTTGCGGTTGGATAGGTGACAAAGTCGGTCAGAGAAAGATGTTTGCTGCTGGTATTGTAGGCGTCATTTTGTTTTCCTCTGTCTTCTTCCAATTGCTTCAAACCCAGGAACAGTTCTGGATCATTTTTGCGATGGTAGTAGCCATTGGGATTATTTACTCGATGCTGTACGGGCCCGAAGGTGCGCTATTCTCCGGCCAATTTACTCCAGACGTGCGGTACACAGGAATTTCCGTTGCAGTGCAAGTATCCGGAGCTATCGGTGGCGGGCTAGCCCCTATCATTGCCACATCGTTGCTTGCATATGGAGGGGGTGACCCGTTTTACATCAATGGCTATTTGATAGGGTTGGGGGTGATCGCCTTGATTGCCCTTACCCAGATGAGATCCGTCACAGGCGATTCAGCGAAATGCGTGGCCTCCATCACAGTGCCGGCAAAGTCTTAACCTGAATGAGGGCGACTACGTTCGACCAAATCATTCCATGCAGGATTGCAGGAAGATCAAAGAGTGCAGCGGGGCAGGGGTTGGCACGCCAGCGCCTAAAAAGGAACGATGGTGTTTATGAAACATACTTCAGAGCGCCTAGTTATCCTCCAAACGACCTTGTGGGGTCCGACTCGCTCCGTTTTCGGCAACAAGTTGCCCTTGTGGTGTACGACTCGAGCCATCGGCAGCTACCAACTGTCCTTGCGGCGTACGGCTCGATCCATCGGCAGCCACCAACTGTCCTTGCGGCGTACGGCTCGATCCATCGGCAGCCACCAACTGACCCTGCGGTGTACGGCTCGAGCCGTCCTGTACCAAGAAGTCACCGCCGCCCTGCGCGTTCACAGAGGTCAACTGGAAGCAGGTGCTGCTGCCGCAGGAGGTTTGTTCAACTGCGGCGTTGGCATGAGCGGCGGCACCGGCAAGGGCGAAAGCAGCGGCGGTCAAAAAGCGAGTCACGTTGTTCATGGTTTTTCTCCTGTTTCAAAGGGGATTGGCAATCGGTAAGTGGAGGGCTCAGTTGTCACCAATGCAGCCGTCAGCGAACTTGCGGTAGTCCAGGACCTGCGTTTTGCTCTGGGAATCCAGGTAGGTCATCTGGGCATTCACAACCCCGCAGGTGGGTGCGGCGTCCTGTGTCAGCGACACCACTTTCTTGATGTCCAAGTGGGTGCCATAGGTGTAGGTCTTAGGCGAAACGTCTGCTTCGGCGCGGGCAGATAAAGTGCAGATGTTCAGGGCGGCAAACAGGCAAGCGGCGTAGAT
This sequence comes from Pseudomonas sp. 18058, assembly GCF_902706155.1. NCBI lineage: Bacteria > Pseudomonadati > Pseudomonadota > Gammaproteobacteria > Pseudomonadales > Pseudomonadaceae > Pseudomonas > Pseudomonas sp. 18058. The sequence continues at coordinate 57,163 of NZ_CACSJY010000009.1, read as the reverse complement.
TGCTTTGGTGTTCATGGTGATCTCCTAAAGGCTTCAATGGCTAGGTCGTTCAATTGAGCCGAGGCGGTTGGGTTTGCCTCGATGGAACCTATTAGAAGCCTGAGAGGTATCTGGTCTGTGTCGAATAAACGGGTGTTTAAATCGAAACGTATCGGAGCCGCCTGGCAATACACATCGATACAAACCTTGAGGAATTTAAATTTTTTCTCTATCTGCCATTCACACCAGATTACGAATGTGAACGGACCATCGGCAACGTGGCGATCGCCAACAATTACAGATCTGGAGCATTTTCGAAAACCAGTACTGGCCCGCTCATTACCTGATCAACGCCATGAGGCAGATGAGTTACACCCACTTTGGATGAAGGCAATGATAAGGCACAGGATCAGGTGATTCAAAACCTGAAAGGAGTATCCGTGTTGAATATCAATCAGTTAAGCAGTGAGTGGCATAAACCGATACTTATGTGTAAGTGATCAGTACACAGTTTCCGCCTAGGCTGACTCCAGCGAAGTCACTGCACTTAGCTATTACCTGCAGCTCTCTACAGTTAATTTGGTATACACAAGTGGATAATATCGACTAATTATGGATGAGGTCTGTTACTTGAGATATCTAATAGATCATTTTCGCATTCCGCTTGGATATCCACCGCTAATCAATATTGGCCTGCCATCCGCTCTGTCTTAATGGCAAATAGCCTTGCACTTCGATTTTGAGTCTTGGTTTCAGGACAAAACTTTCTTTGTAGGAGTTCATCAAATGGCAAGAACAGTGTCGGACTTTGTAGTCGAAGCCCTGCGAGGCGCGGGAGTGAATCGCGTGTACGGCGTGGTAGGCGATTCGCTCAACGGCTTTACGGATGCACTGCGCCGGGATGAATCCATCGACTGGATTCATATGCGCAACGAGGAAGCAGCTGCATTTGCAGCTGGTGCGGAAGCACACCTTACCGGCGATCTGACCGTTTGTGCTGGTAGCTGTGGCCCAGGAAACCTTCACCTCATCAACGGGCTTTTCGATGCTCACCGAAACCGTGTTCCTGTATTGGCGATTGCAGCCCATATACCAAGCACCGAAATAGGGATCGAATACTTCCAAACGACTCACCCGGAAATACTGTTCAAGGAATGCAGCCACTATGTTGAATTGGTTTGCCGTCCGGATCAGCTCCCTCAAGTGTTGGAGCGCGCGATGCGCGCGGCGATCTCAAAAAAAGGGGTGGCTGTAGTGGTGCTCCCGGGGGATGTCGCTTTGCAATCTACCTTGGTACCGGTACCGCGTTGGCTTGTGCCCAGCGATCCTGTCATCCATCCGCGCAGTGACGAGCTTGAGCAGCTTGCTTTCATGCTGAATAAAGGCAAAAAGATCACACTGCTTTGCGGGGCGGGTTGCGCGGGCGCACACGAGGAGATTTTGAGATTAGCTCAGAAGCTGAAAGCTCCTATCGTGCATGCGCTTCGTGGCAAGGAATTCATCGAGTACGACAATCCCTACGATGTTGGAATGACTGGATTAATCGGGTTCTCTTCAGGCTATGCGGCTATGAAGGATTGCGACACTCTACTGATGCTGGGTACCGACTTCCCATACCGGCAGTTTTATCCAGCAGACGCGCGCATTTTCCAGATTGATGTTCGCGCTGAGGCACTTGGAAACCGTTGCGGTTTGGACATGGGTTTGGTTGGCCAAGTGAAACCCACACTTCAGGTACTGCTTCCTTTGCTAGAGGAGCACAATGACAGCGGTCATCTCGATGCTGCCTTGAAGCATTACAGGGAAACTCGCGCAGACCTGGACGCCCTGGCAGAGGGAGGCTCAGACGGCGCGATGATTCACCCGCAGTACGTGACCCGTCTGGTTAGCGAACTGGCGTCTGAGGATGCTATTTTCACCTGCGACGTCGGCACGCCAACTGCTTGGGCTGCACGCTACTTAAAAATGAACGGCAAGCGCCGCCTCATTGGTTCGTTCAACCACGGTTCCATGGCCAATGCAATGCTCCAGGCTATCGGTGCGCAGTGCGCCTTCCCTAGTCGCCAAGTCGTCTCTATGTCTGGCGACGGTGGTTTTGCAATGATGATGGGCGATGTCCTGACATTGAGGCAGATGAAACTGCCCGTAAAAATCATCGTGCTTAACAACGGCACATTGGGTTTTGTGGAAATGGAGATGAAAGCCCACGGTTTCCTGGACGTTGGTTGTGAGCTGGATAACCCGAACTTTGCAGCAATGGCCCAAGCCATCGGTATCAAGGGCATCCGGGTTGAAAAATCTGCGGATTTGGCCGGTGCATTGAAGGAAGCCTTTGCTCATCCGGGCCCCGTCGTGGTGGACGTTGTTAGCGAAAGGCAAGAGTTGATCATGCCGCCAAAAACCACGTTCGCCGAAGCGCAAGGGTTCGGGCTCTTCATGTTGAAAGCTGTCCTTGATGGACGGGCCAAGCAGCTCATCGATCTAGCCAAGGTCAACCTACTACGATAAGCACTAGGATCTGTGCCAGTAGCCAACACGCTGGCTCTGGCGGGCTGATCCGATCTAGCGGGCCGGCCCCTGATTCACCAGAGTTCTCAGATTTTTCCGCATAGGGTGAGGATGCCGAATTATGAAAACTTCTGATGCGCGACGTTTGCCCGTATCAAAGCCTGATCAGGGCTATTTGCACTGCGTTGTCAGGTCTTCATTTTACTCAAGCTGACCTCCATCTTCGACATCAGAATGAATAACAGCGGTGTGGTAGGAAAAGAACTGACTGCCCCGGCGAGTAATGATGCTTGAACGGCTTCGTGCATGCCGGGAAGATTGGCATTGCATATTTCATACATACGTTCAGGACCACCCTATCATCACAACGAACAATAGACGGTCGATAGCGCAGACGCTGGAATATGAGCCTCTAATTGATCTTCAAATATCAACCATGCTTGTTGGTTCAAGGAGGTAATATGCGAATTGTGTTCTGTGGTGAGACTTTTCCCGATACTGCAGAGGCCCTTCGGCAAGCGTTGCCAGTCGATGCCGGTGATGAAGTGATTGTGTGGTCAGGAGAGGATCTAAAAACGCTTCCTAACAACATAGATGTATTGATTCCCAAAATGCACAGTGTCGATTCTCGCTTGCTTGAAATGAGCCGCTGCCGCCTCGTGCAACAATGGGGGGTAGGTCTGGAGGGTATCGATATTCTTGCGGCCGAGGATTTAGGGATTCCAGTCGCTAACGTCCCAGCCAATGGAGGAAACGCAGACTCCGTTGCGGAGCATGCGTTGCTTTTGATATTGGCGTTGCTCCGAAATCTGACAATAGCTCAAATTAATGTTCGGAACGGCATATTGGGTGCGCCATCAGGGACTATGTTGGCGGGACGTACGGTGTGCCTCTACGGTTTGGGAGCAATCGCATTGCCGCTCGCTCGGCGTCTCAAATCTTTTGACGTTAAATTGATCGGGCTGACGCGCCAGCGAAGTGCCGCGAAGATGGCGGAATTTGGCCTGGATGAATGTTACTCGCTAGAGGAAAAAGCGACTTGCTTGAAGCAGGCTGACATATTGGTCATCTGCGCTCGCCTCACTCCTGAAACCCGCAATAGTATAAGTCCCGATGAACTTGCTTTTCTCCCCGCTGGTGCATTGCTCATTAATGTGGCGCGTGGTGGTCTCGTTGAGGAGGCTGCGTTAATTAGCGCCCTTCGATCGGGGCATTTGGGTGGTGCAGGAATAGATGTTTACTGGCAGGAACCGGTCGATACTCAGCATCCACTTTTGCAAATGAGTAACGTTATCGCAACACCGCATATTGCTGGCATCACACTCGATTCTCTCAAAGATATTGCAACAGGCGTTGCGGCTAATATCAATCGTCTGCGCGCGGGACTGCCCTTACAAGGGGTGACCAATAGTCGAACCACCGAATGATTCTATGAGCACGGCCTATATCCGGGTTGATCTATCTAGTCGTTAAGCAAAGAGTCAACTTACTCCTTGCGCTAAGCGCGATTCATCGAATGCATGGGCGCAACGCAATTAAAGAGGTTTAAATGACTGTTCTCAGAAAAAATACAGGCATGAATATTACGGCGCTGAACCAAGGTAGTCACTTTGTAGACTTGAATGGCGTCCATTTAAACTATCGGGTAAAAGGGAACGGCCCCCTGTTGTTTGTTGTTTCTCCAGGATGGGGTATTGGAAGCTTTTATCTGCAACGCGGCCTAGAATTTTTGACGGAACGCTTCAGAGTGGTATTTGTGGATACTCGCGGCAGCGGTTTATCTGGGCGCCCGAGTGACCCTGCTATGATGGGCAGCAACCAAATGGCTGACGACCTGGACGCTCTGAGATCGCACCTCGGCCTCTCCACTATTGTTTTGTTGGGGCACTCAAATGGCGGAACTATTGCATTGTCCTTTGCTCAACGGTACGCCGAGCGGGTCAGCAAATTAATACTGATCGATAGTCAGTTATTTGGATTTTCTGCAGCAGAGGATACTCATCGCTTCCTCTCCACTCGAGCCGAGAACCCGGACTACTCAAGCGCAGTCAACTTGGCTCATCATTTTTTTTCGGGCAAGGGCAAGCCACCAAGGAACGATGATGAACTCACGGAGTTTGTCGGTAATATTCTTGCGCTGTATTTGAATAATCCGGGTACAAATCTCGCTACTGCCCGTCAGCAGCTTTCAGATAAACCGATCTCTTTTTATGCGTTCGGCAGTCAAAATGCCGCCGACGCCGCTGCTCACAATGATCAAACGGTTTTGCTCCATTTGATAAAGGCACCCGTCCTAATCGTCAGTGGCAGGCATGACTGGATTTGCCCTATCGCCGTCGCAGAACGAATGCACGCAGGTATTGAAAATTCCACGCTGGAAATATTCGAGGAAAGCGGGCATTTACCGTGGATCGAAGAGCCAACCAAATTCCGGTCACAAATTTTCTACTTTCTGACCTGATGAGGCTGATCGACTCTGGGCGTCGATGGGTGTGCAGGCTTAGCCTCAGGTTCACGCGAAGAAAAGCATCATCAATACCAAACGACTCCAAGGCCGCTTATTACTCTGGCACGATGCAATGATTTTTCTGAAAACGAGCGCTGAATCAGCTTTTACGTAAATGTGAGAAAATCCTTCTGCCTAACTGGCATTAACTACTGTCTTCGGAGTTGGTAAATCGTGCTGCACCAATATGCGACTCGAACCATCGCAGCACGAAATCCCTTGGTGGTTAAACGTATTTTTAAGATTGGTAACCCACGCAGTAGTGCTTGTGTTAGATACCATTGATACTCAGCTCTATGTTTCGATCTTGACTTGGAGCTGGGCTTTATTATTTGAAGAGGGGCAGGGCGCTTTGAGTGGTTATCATGAATGCGGTGGTTCAAAGCCGATTTTCAGGTGAATACGCCCGAGGGCAGCAAACATTGGGCATACGATGACCTCCGGCTGGGTAATTTCCGCAGACCCGAGATCGATAGCAAAGTTTCCGAACATGGTATCCAAGACACAGCCCGCACGTTTTTGAGACGCTGCCACGAGTTCGAACTTCAAATCATAGGAATCACTGACCACAATTTCTCGGAGGAGCTTGATGCTGATGTCTGGTGTCGCACGCAACGGCTCCGATAAAATAAATCCGTAGCTCAAGAGCAGGGGCGGAAGCCTTTCCACTTGTTCCCAGGCTCCGAGGCCGACATTGGCTACCATGTGCTCTGGCTGTTTGAAACCGCCACCAAGGTCAACGACCTGATGCGTGTGAACTCGGGTTCACCAAGCTTGGGCTAGGCAGAGCCTGAACGATTCGAGCGTTGGCTTCCATTACCCTTTCGGCAACGAGTTGAGACAGTTAGCCTCCCGAAACTGCTGGATATAGTTCAAGGTGAATATGGCGGCCAAGAGGATGGGTTGCTTCAACGACCCGGAATCGACTGGACTACCAGTTACCCGACCTAATGGCACTGGAGGTTACCCAGTATCCCCTGAACCCAAAAGCCGCCGACATCCTCAATGATACCAACCGTGAATGGGCAAGGCTTGGTAAACAGCCAGCCTATGTCCTGCAACGAAAAGATCCAAGAAGAGGGCGTTGAAATGTGCTTACTTATAACTCAACTAAATAGATGTTTATTTAAGCTGGCTACTCACACCATGCAGAGGTGTGATGTATCCTTTAGCAGTTGACCTATTCAAGAGTTCATATCTCACGTCAAAAACGCGGCGTCAGGGGGTTTAAATTTGATCCAAAGTTATTTAGCAGGACGCCAAAAGTTGAAAGCTACGGCTGACTGAGCATTGCGAATGATAGTAAGAATGAGGGTAAACATTCTAAACGTATGCGTTGAAATTTCTGGCGTGCTAGGTAAATGTAGGCAAACCCGCAGATTAAGCATTATGCCCTAAACCTGTTGTAGTCTCCTTGTGAGACGGCACCGGCAGAAGGGAGAGGGACGCTCGATATCGCTTCAAATAGCCCTAAATATACTCATCTCGTACACTAATTTTCGCGGCCTTGTTGCCTTTACCGACAACGTTGAACCAACAATTTTTCACCGTCGAACTCGAACAAACCCATCGTAGACTTCCAATTATCCCTACCTTCGAGATCAGATATCTCGAAGGTAGGGAGAGAAGAGGGTGGCCACAATAAACGATACCCGCGCATGTTGAGGATCCTCCTGAGCTATGACTTCTGCGGTTTCAATTACATAAATCCACTGAAGCTGAGTCTGAGCTGTCCAAGGTTGCGCTTTTGTCTGACGGCTCGAACTGGGTTGGCGTCGGTGGTGAGACCTTCATCGATGGTGTGCTAGAAGAAACTGCCACAAACGGCAAAAACCAGGCTCGACCCAGCAGACATTTTGTATTCTGTTTCATCGATATCTTAACTGTTCTCAGCAGCAAACTTGCATACCTGTTTAGCGATCTTGACGTTAAAAGGACGCCATTTGTCGTTGATGATGTAGGTATCACAAATCCATTTTGCAACGGGGATGCGAACGTTGATACTCTGAATATATCATTTTGCATCCATCAAATGGCCTCCAGGCTGTGGGATTGATTAGCGGACAAGCATGTCGCTTCTTGGCCCTTGAAGAGCGAGACTTCTGTTATGACCATGGTTAATGAGCGTACCCGCAGCGTTGTACAAACAGAAAAGTTTTTACGCGATATCGTCAGAGATCCAACACTGCCGGAAGCCTTACGACTCCGCGCCAAAGGCCTTCTGCGTCATTACCCGGAAGCTGAAGATATTTGGCACGCTGGCCAGTTAGAGGAGCAGCGGAAAGTCGAGTTGTTAGGTTTGGAAGAAAAGCATGGACCTCTGCCACCTGTATTAAGCATTTGGTTGGCGACGGAACCTCTGTTTTGTGACGAGCGCCCAGATTCCGATTCAGTCGCGTAAAGAAACGCTTGTAACCCAATCAACCAATGCGCAGACGAGATTCTGATGCCTAGAAGCCACATAAAGCGGGGCGCTCATCAAATTCCGGTGGTATCAAACTGGAAGCGCTCAGAAAATTCCGGTCGGCGTACACAGCATTCCGGTGCCTGGGAACAGTAAATATAGTGGATTGCGGCTGGTGAAACTCTTGCCAACTGGGGCGCTCACCAGATTCCGGTGGACTCCAACTGGAAGCGCTCAGCAAATTCCGGTCGGCTTACACAGAATTCCAGTGCCTAGAACCAGTAAATATAGTGGATTGTGGCAGGTGAAACTCTTGCCAACTGGGGCGCTCACCAGATTCCGGTGGACTCCAACTGGAAGCGCTCAGCAAATTCCGGTCGGCTTACACAGAATTCCGGTGCCTAGAACCAGTAAATATAGTGAAATGTGGCAGGTAAAACTCTTTCCAACTGGGGCGCTCACTAGATTCCGGTGGACTCCAACTGGAAGCGCTCAGCAAATTCCGGTCGGGGTAGACAGAATCCTGGTGCCTCGGATTAGCAAATATAGAGGTTTGCTGCAGGTATATCTCTTGCCAACGGGGGCACTCACCAAATTCCGGCGGATCCCAACTGGAAGTGCTCAGCAAATTCCTATCGCCGCACACAGAATTTTCAGTGTTTCTAGCCAGTAATTTTGTTGCGGAAACTCTCGCCAAACGGGGCGCTCACATATTCGAATGAGGGTTATCATATGAGGACTTCAAAGTATTCACCGATAACAAAAAGCCAAGTGGTCGATGCGGTCACAAAATTGTCAGCTCAAAGCGTCCCGGTTACAGCAAGATCAGTTCGGGGGTTTCTTGGCAGAGGTTCATACTCAACGATCACGAAACTGCTTCGCGAAGTTCGCGCCTACGAAGCGGAAAATGAAACTGCAGAAGAAAAATTTGCGGCATTTCCTGATAAAATAAGATCTATTTTGTCTTCAGTTTTGCTTGAGCTGAGGAGAACTGTAAAGGAGGAGGCGGACGCGGAACGCCGAGGGATAGATAGCCTTAAACGCAACCTGCGGCACAGATGGGCGGGTTTAGTTAGAGATAAATTTGAAGCGATAAGGGCTTTGGATGCTGAGCGAAAGTTTCGGATCGCACTGCAGGAAGACAACCATATCAAGGCGCAATTGCTTGATCAAATAGCAGCCATGCAGAGGCAGAATTTGTACTTAGAAAAATGCCTAGAAGAGTTCACCAATGAACACCTGATGAAAATTGCCAAGCTCGAGCAGGACCTAAGTAGCAGTCAAGCGCGAGTTTTTCAGCTTTCGATGAAATTGGCAGGCATACAGCCGACAGAGCCCGAAGCGTAGCGGGTACGACAGACTTTGGGCTGGTTAGTGAGTCAGCGCTTCTGTGAAGGAGCATTAGGACGCCTGAAATATTATGACAAAGGCCTGAAAGCGAAGCCTAAATCCTAAGCCGGGTATAATCCCCAGATTTGTATTTTTACTTCCTATAAATTTAAATTTTTACTTCCGGGTAGTGTCAGGAGCCACAGGTTGTGAACAGCATTCCGTAATACATGATTTAACATAATATACATTACACGTAACAAAGTATTACGAGGTTGGGGTGGTTGCGCACAGCATTTCAATCTCCAGCATCGCTCTCAGAACCTCTTTCCCCGAAGCCTTTAGCAACCCGTTGAAATTCACCTCACTCAACCCTCATCACGCGTCAGCTTCTCAATCAGCGTTCGATGCTGTGGAAACTGCTCCACGAGTTTCTGACGATCACCCATTTCCATGTCCGCAAAATCAAACCCTGGCGAAACCGCTTCGCTGATCAATCCAAATCCGTTCGGCCCATCCAGTAACCGTGAAGCTTTCCAGATTCCGCCCGGTACGTGTAATTGCAAAAGCTGTCCTGCGAGCATGTCGCTGCCCATTACCAATGTCTGCAACGAACCATCGGCGTGAATCAGGCTGTACTCGATGGCGTCGCCCAGATGAAAGTAATGCAGGATGTCCGACTGATTGAAATGAAACTGGCCCACGGGCGATTGTTCATCCAGCAGATAATAAATCGACGTCATCAGGTATCGTGAACCATTGGCCGTTTCGAGCATGTCTCGATGGTATGCCTGATAGGTTCTGCGAAAATAACCACCTTCGACGTGAGGCTCCAGATTCAGTGCCCTGATCACGCCTTCAGATCCGCTTCTGCGCTGAATCACGGCCTTCTCCTTCGAATATGCGGCTAACTTCTGGATAGCTCGACTAAACGGTCATTTAGTGTAGTTAAGTATATCGCCATCCCCAGACGCTCTCTCCAACTAAATTCAGGCAAAAAAAACCTCACAAAAGGGAGGCGAAGAATGAGAAGAGCCACAAGTCAACGTCCAATAGACTGGCTGCACACGCTAAGCGTACGCAGTGCCAGAATCTGTAGGCTATTTCCGTAACGGTTTGTTTTTCTCAATCCTTCACCCTCCCTGAGGTGATGTGTAATTTTCGACGTTGATCCTTCTCTATGGGTTGTCATCTACCTTAAAGACAAGGATTTACCATGAACTCACCCGCCCTCCTTCGCTTGCTCTCCAACGACTTTGAAATCAAATTAATGCGTTGGGCGCTGATACTGATCTTCGCGATATTTGGCTATGCCAAATGGTTTCCCTATGAAGCTGAGGGTTTGGTGCCTTTGCTCAGTAACAGCGCAATCCTCGGCTGGATGCACAGTGCGTTCGGGATACAAGGTGCCAGCTACGCCTTGGGTGTGGCGGAATGGGCCATCGGCCTGGGTCTGATTCTGGGTATCTGGTTTCCGCGAATTTCCGTGCTGGCGTCCGCAGGCTCGGCGGTCACTTACCTGACCACCCTCACCCTGATTTTCACCACACCGGGCGCCTGGGAGGCGTCGGCTGGCGGCTTTCCGGCAATGGGCGGTGCGACCAGTTTTCTGATCAAGGATGCGGTGTTGCTGGCCGGCTCGGTGGTGTTGCTCAAGCACAGCCTGCTGACGGTGTTGAGAAACTCAAAAGGCAACTTCGCCTGCCAGAACCCGCTGGCCCCGGTTGAAGAGCACAGCGGACTTTGAATCTATTCTGATCAGAACAATGATGCGCCCGGTTATACCGGGCGTTTTCATATCAAAAATCCACAGTGGCCGAGAGCAAATAAGTCCGTGGCGTCGACAGCGTCAACCCCGGTTCACTGTCATCTGACGCCCCTGCCGAACTCCAATAACGCTTATCCAGCACGTTCTCGATATTGCCGCGCAAGGTGATGGTCTTTTCATCCAGCTTGAACGTGTATCGCGTGCCGACATCGAAGCGCTCCCAGGAGTCGATCTCCTTCTGGTTTGACTGATCCAGATACTGCGAGCTCGAATAGATCCCGCGCCCAGTCAGCGTCAGCCCCTGCACGTTCGGCACATCCCACTCTGCCCCCAGATTGACGTTGTACTTCGGCGTCGCCGGCGCACGATTGCCGTCAAACGTGCCGTTGGTGGTTTCAGTCAACTCGCTGTCGATGTACATCACACCGCCGAGCAAGCGGAAGCCTTTCAGCGGTTCGCCAAACACGCTGAGCTCAACACCATTGTTCTCGCGCTTACCATTGGGCCCGAACACGCGCGTGGTGGCGTTGGTTTCATACGCTGGTTGCTTGATGCGGAAAACCGCAGCGGTCAGCGCATAGGCGCCGGCATCGTATTTGGCGCCGACTTCGACCTGACGGCTAATGAACGGCGGGAAAATCTCATCCTCGTTCACCGACGTCGACGGCGCGATCTTGCCCTGGCTCAGGCCTTCCATATAGTTGGCGTACAGCGACAGTTTGTCGGTCGCCTTGAACAGAATGCCGCCGGATGGCGACACTTTTTCCTCGTCATAAGCGGTGTCGCCCTTCAAGTCATCGCTCCAGTCATCGACTTTGACCCGCTGCCAGCGCGCACCGAGGGTCAGCAGTAAACGATCATCGAAGAAACCCAAGGTGTCCGAGAGCGCCACGCCGCTGAAACGGTTTTCGGTATAAACCTTGGCGTCGTAGCGCGTCGGCGTACCGGGTTTCGCCGTTTCCACCGGGTCATACAGATTGCTGCGCCCTGCCGCATAACGCGCGCCGCCGTTCTCGAAATCCATGTAGAAGTAGCTGGCCGCGAGGTTAACCTCGTGGCTCACCGGCCCGGTGTGAAACCAGTTACGCACGCCCGCCGTGGCCGTACGCACGTTTTCGTCGCGGGTGAAGTCGCGCGGCAGAACGCTGAAATCACCGGCATCGTTGGTCACGGAAACCGCATGACGCAGGAAGTCGTGATTGCTTTTGCGCGCACCGACGCCGCCGTACAGCATCACCGAATCACTCACATCAAATTCGGCGTTGACCGTACCGAAGGTGTCCTCGGTTTTCGCCTGGCTCCACGGCTGCGCGTAGTTGCGATGCACGTCGTTGGCGCTCGGCACCTTGGCATTGGCCGCGACTTGCACGCGTTCCTGGGGAGCATCGGTATCGCGTTCGGTGTGGCCGACATCGGTGGAAAGCCGCAAGCGTTCACCGCGAAAATCCAGCCCCAGTACCGCCATGTCACGGTCAACACTCTGGTGATCCCATTCAGTGTCGCCGGACTGTTTGACGCCGTTGAAGCGCAGACCGAATTTATTGTCCTCACCGAAACGCCGGCCGACATCCACAGCGCCGCCAAGCTGATTGTTCGAGGCGTAATTGGCGGTCAGCGAAGTGACCGGTTGGTCGGTGGCATGCTTGGGCACGATGTTGATCCCGCCGCCGACACTGCCCCGTGGTGAAATCCCGTTGATCAATTGGCTCGGGCCTTTGAGGATGTCGACGCGATCGGCCATTTCCATGTCGATGGTGTACGTCGGCAACACACCGTAGAGCCCGTTGTACGAAACGTCGCTGTTGAACAAGCTGAAACCACGGATGGTGAATTGCTCATAGCGGCCACCGGCAGGGTTGGTCGCGCGCACCGAGGGGTCGCTGGAAATCAGATCGCCCAAGGTGCGCGCTTGCTGATTCTTCACCGCCTCGCTGGTATAGGTGGTCATGCTGAACGGCGTTTCCATAAAGTCTTTCGACCCCAGCAAGCCCTGCGAGCCACGCCGCGCAACCTGGCCGCCAGCAAACACATCGGCATCGCTCGATCCGGTGGCGCCGAGAATCGAGGTCGGCGCCAGTTGCAGGCTGCTGCCATCGGCCGCCGGAATCAGCGTATAAGCGTGATCGCCCACCGGTTGCAGTTGCAGACCGGAGCCCAGCAACAAGCGGGTGAAGCCCTCCTCCACGCCGAACTCGCCGGACAAACCGTTGCTGTTGCGGCCACTGACCAGCGCCGGATCCACCGACAGATTGACCCCGGCCAACCCGGCAAAGCGAGTCAGCGCAGCACTCAAACTGCCGGCCGGCACCGAATAACTGCGGCGGGCCGCGTCATCGGCCCAACTGGATTGAATCAACACGGGGCTGGCACTCAGGCTCAGCAGGAGGCTCAACTGCAACAACGGACGCAAACGACTTGGGAATACTGCGGGCATTGGAAGAAGCTCTCGATTTTGTTCACTTACCTGCAATGACCGGTGAGGCGAATAAAAGGGACAGGCTTCAGACGATATTTTTTCGCGGCATCAACGTGACCCAGAAACGCGTGCGCGAATGCACCTCCAGCGGCAGGCTCGCTGCTAACAGTGCGAGGACTTTATCGGTGTTGTCGAGGCGGAAACTGCCGGTGATGCGCAGGTTTTCCAGTGCAGGATCCCAGCGCAATAAACCCGGGCGATAACGGCTTAACTCGCGCAGGAAATCGCCCAAAGGTTGGTTCTGCGCCATCAACACACCGTCGCGCCAGCCTGGCATTTTGGCGTCGAACGGCGTGACGAAACCGGCGCCGGAGGCTTGCAGATTGATCTGTTGTCCGGCATCCAGCATCAGCGCCAGGCCGTGCAACGGCTGCAATTGCACCGATCCGCTGAGCACCGATACGTTGCAATCACGCTCGTTAAGACGCACGCAGACTTCGCTGCGGCTGACGATGATCCGGCCGTAAGGCGCATTGATCTTCAGCGCCGCGCCGCCACGGACGTTGAGCGCCATTTCACCACGCACCAAGGTCAATTGACGGCTGGTGAGATCGACATTCACCGCACTCGCGGTGTTCAGTTGCAAGGTGCTGCCGTCGGCCAGCAGCGTCTGCTTGTGTTCGCCGGTGCTGGTTTGCAAATCGGCGCGCCAGACGTCCAACGGTAATTGGCGACTGATCAGCCACGCCGTCGGCACCAATGCGGCCAGCGCCAGCGCCCGTTTCAGGGCCGCACGCCGCGCCAGATCCGGTCGATCGAGGGTGGCCATGGCCAATTCTGTGGGCAGACTGGAAAATCGCTGACGCAATAACTGAATCTTCTGCCAGGCGTTTTCGTGGCGGCTGTCGCTCTCGCGCCAGGTCTTAAGCCGTGAGTGATCGGCTTCGCTGGCCTCACCGGACTCGAGCAACGCCAGCCATTGCGCGGCAGCCCGCGCCACTTCCCGCGCTTCATTACCGGGCGCTATTCTCATCGTAGATCTAGCATCAAACAATGCTCGTAAGCCGTTGCCATATAACGTTTTATGGTTCGCTCTGAGACTTGCAAGCGCTCGGCAATCTCGCGATAACCCAGGCCTTCGAGCTGACTCCACAGAAACGCCTTACGCACTGCTCGCGGCAAACCATCAAGCAATTCGTCCAGCGCTTGCAGGGTTTCCAGCAGCAGCCAGCGCTGCTCAGGCGACGGCACGCACTCTTCGGGCAATTGCGCGAGGGCTTCGAGATAGGCTTTTTCGAGACTGCGGCGGGTGTAGAAATTGCTCAGCAGACGTTTGCCGACCGTAAGCAAATAAGCTCGTGGCTCGCGCATGTCGACGATGGGTTGCGCGCTGCACAGCACGCGCATGAAGGTGTCCTGACTGAGATCCGCCGCATCCCAGGCATTGCCCATGCGGCGCCGCAACCAGGTTTCGAGAAAGCCACGATGGTCGCGGTACAGTTCGTGCAGGCACTGCTGCGATGGCGTCGCTGCTTCAGTCATCTCGAGAGGCCCTGCGCGAAGTAAGAATTCAAATGAGACTGATTCTAATTAACTTCACTCAGGAGACAAAGGTCTTTTTCGCCGCTGCAGCATTCATTAACGCTTCAGCGTCTCGCTCGGCAACTCGTTAAACAACGCGCGATAACTGCTGGAAAACCGCCCCAAATGCCAGAACGACCACTGCATCGCCACCTCGGCCACCGTGGTTTCCGTGGGTCTGCGCTTGAGCAATTCGCGGTGGGCACTGTTCAACCGGCGCAAACGCAGCCAGTGGCTGGGCGTCATCCCGGTGTAGGCCTTGAACGCTTGCTGCAACTGACGCAACGACACGCCCGCAACGTTGGAAAGCTCCAGCAGATTGAGCGTGTCTTCCGGCGAATCTGCGGCCCACTCCCCTACCCGTTTCATGATGCTTCGCTCTTCGGCGCGGCGCTGTAATCCGCCGCCGTCGAGACACACACGTGCGTTGTCGAGGAGGAACATACAGTCCTCAAGCAGCTGTTTTGTCAGTGCGTCTTTTTCATTAATATCAAGTGGTTGCGTCAACTTCGTGAGAGTTGAGCTTAACCAGCGGCTGAACAGGGCGTTCTGTCCGCAGTTGAGCTGCGTCATGAACAAACCTTCGAGTTTCGCCACATCCAGACCGTGCTGACGGACGAACTCCGGGCCGAACACCACGGCAATTTCCTGGTAGTTCTCCGGGGTGATCCAAATGTTGCGGCTGTCTTCGTTGAGCAGGTACAGCGCGTTATCACTGCGATCAAAACAGAACGCCAAAGCACCCGACGGTGCGCTGAAATTCTGCTCGACGCGGGTGTTCATCTGCTCTTCGTAGACCTCGACACCCTGCAGATCCAGATAGCGAATCTGCCCGGCGAAATGGCCCGGCGACATCTGTTGGTAATGCTGTACCCAGCCCGGCGTGGCGCGGACTTGCTCGGCCACATCGGCGGTGTTGAACGCTTGTACCTGGAGCGGATTGCACGTTGTCATGGGGTGACCTTGCGCACTCTTTTGGTGCGCTTTGGTGCTGCTTAAAGTGGATAGATGGAACTGCAAGGCTCGCCCAAGATAGTCGTCAACGCGCCACAGGGGAAGGGGCGGAAGATGAAACCCGCCCTCCCCGGCGTCTATAAAACCAATAACGAGGTCTTTATGAATGCCCCTTTCGATCAGCTGTTCACGTGGCTGAAAGATCACAAGATTACCGAAGTTGAATGTGTGGTCAGTGACCTGACCGGCATTGCCCGCGGCAAGATCGCACCGACCAACAAGTTCCTGCATGAGCGAGGCATGCGCCTGCCGGAAAGTGTGCTGCTGCAAACGGTAACCGGGGATTTTGTCGACGACGACATCTACTACGACCTGCTCGATCCTGCCGACATCGACATGGTCTGCAAGCCAGTGGCTGACGCGGTCTACGTGATTCCATGGGCGATCGAACCGACCGCCATCGTCATCCACGACACCTTCGACAAGTTCGGCAACCCGATCGAACTGTCGCCGCGCAACGTCCTGAAGAAAGTCTTGCAGCTCTACACCGACAAAGGTTGGAAGCCGATCGTTGCGCCGGAAATGGAGTTCTACCTGACCCAACGCTGCGAAGACCCGGACTTGCCGCTGAAGGCACCGCTGGGCCGCTCGGGCCGTGCGGAAAGCGGTCGTCAGTCGTTCTCCATCGATGCCGCCAACGAATTCGATCCGCTGTTCGAAGACGTCTACGACTGGTGCGAACTGCAAGGTCTGGATCTCGACACGCTGATCCATGAGGACGGCCCGGCGCAGATGGAAATCAACTTCCGTCACGGCGACGCACTGGATCTGGCTGACCAGATCACCGTGTTCAAACGCACCATGCGTGAGGCTGCGCTCAAGCACAACGTCGCCGCGACGTTCATGGCCAAGCCGATTGGTGATGAGCCCGGCAGCGCCATGCACATTCACCAGAGCGTTGTTGAAATCGCCACCGGCAAACCGATCTTCGCCAATGAAGACGGGCAGATGAGCGAGCTGTTCCTCAATTACATCGGCGGTTTGCAGAAGTACATCCCGAAAGTGCTGCCGATGTTCGCGCCCAACGTGAACTCGTTCCGCCGTTTCCTGCCGGACACCTCGGCACCGGTCAACGTCGAATGGGGCGAAGAAAACCGCACCGTCGGCCTGCGCGTGCCGACCTCCAGCCCTGAAGCGATGCGTGTGGAAAACCGTTTGCCGGGCGCCGATGCCAACCCGTATCTGGCGATCGCCGCGAGTTTGCTCTGCGGTTATATCGGCATGGTCGACAAGGTGCAGCCGAGCGCTGCCGTGGAAGGTCGCGCTTACGAACGCCGCAACCTGCGCCTGCCGATCACCATCGAAGAAGCGCTGACGCAAATGGAAGAGTGCGAAACCGTGGCGCAATACCTCGGCGACAAATTCGTGCGTGGCTACGTCGCGGTGAAGCGCGCCGAGCATGAAAACTTCAAGCGCGTGATCAGCTCGTGGGAGCGCGAGTTCCTGCTGCTGAGCGTTTAACCCAACCCAAAAGATCCCCTGTGTCGATCGTTCCCACGCTCTGCGTGGGAATGCAGCCCGGGACGCTCCGCGTCCCATCCAAAGCCGAACGCGGAGCGTCCGTTGAGGCATTCCCACGCAGAGCGTGGGAACGATCATTATAAGAAGAGGTGTCGATATGCGTCTGTTGAAATCCGTAATCCCGGTGGCCCTGAGCGTTCTGTTCAGTGCCGTAGCCCACGCCCAGCCCACCGTCAGCGTTTACAACTGGACCGACTACATCGGCGAAACCACCCTCGCCGACTTCCAGGCCAAAACCGGGATCAAGGTGATCTACGACGTTTTCGACTCCAACGAAACACTTGAAGGCAAACTCCTCGCCGGCCGCACCGGCTATGACGTGGTCGTGCCGTCCAACCATTTCCTCGCCCGTCAGGTAAAGGCCGGCGCGTTCCTCAAACTGGATCGCGAGCAACTGCCGAACTTCAAGAACCTCGACCCGAAACTGCTTGAACTGCTGCAGAAAAACGACCCGGGCAACGAGCACTCGGTGCCGTACCTGTGGGGCACCAACGGCATCGGTTACAACGTCGACAAGGTCAAGCAAGTGCTGGGCATCGATCACATCGATTCCTGGGCCGTGCTGTTCGAGCCTGAAAACCTGAAAAAACTCACCCAGTGCGGCGTGTCGATGATGGACTCCGCCGACGAAGTTTTCCCCGCCGTGCTCAACTACATGGGCATGGACCCGCGCAGCGAAAACCCGGAAGACTATAAGAAAGCAGAAGCCAAACTGCTGAGCATCCGTCCGTACATCACCTACTTCCATTCCTCGAAATACGTGTCGGATCTGGCCAACGGCGACATCTGCGTAGCCTTCGGTTATTCCGGCGACGTGTTCCAGGCCGCCAACCGCGCCAAGGAAGCGAAAAACGGTGTGAACATCGCTTACGCCATCCCGAAAGAAGGCGCCAACCTCTGGTTCGACCTGCTGGCGATTCCGGCCGATGCGAGCAACACCAAAGAAGCCCACGCCTTCATCAATTACCTGCTCGATCCGCAAGTGATCGCCAAGGTCAGCGCGTCGGTCGGTTACGCCAACCCGAACCCGGCCGCCAAGCAGTTCATGGATCCGGAGCTGGTCAATAACCCTGAGGTGTATCCGCCGCAGGAAGTGCTCGACAAGCTCTACATTTCTACCACCCCGCCCCAGGCGATCATGCGTCTGATGACCCGCTCCTGGAGCAAAGTGAAGTCGAACAAATGAATCAATACACCGAAGAACACGCCCGATCCTATTACGCCGCTTCGGCTCGGACGACTGCACCTTATCCGCAACTGGACGGTGATCTGAGCGCCGATGTCTGTGTGATCGGCGGCGGGTTCACCGGGGTGAACACCGCCATTGAACTGGCGCAGCGCGGGCTCTCGGTGATTCTGATCGAGGGCCGGCGAATCGGCTGGGGCGCCAGCGGGCGCAATGGCGGCCAGTTGATCCGTGGCATCGGCCATGACGTCGACGGGTTCGCCAAATACGTCGGTCAGGAAGGCGTGCGTTATTTACAGCGCGCCGGCATCGATTCGGTGGAGCTGGTGCGCAATCGCATCGGCGACAACGGCATCGAGTGCGACCTGCGCTGGGGTTTTTGCGATCTGGCCAACACGACCGCGCAGTTCGATACCTTCAAGGACGAACTGCTCGACCTCGCCGAACTGGGCTATGCCCACGAAACCCGTCTGATCGGCCCAGAGCAGATTCGCCAGCAAGTGGTTAACTCCGACATCTATGCCGGCGGGTTGGTGGACATGGGCTCAGGCCACCTGCATCCGTTGGATCTGGTGCAAGGCGAAGCACGGCTGGCGGCTTCGCTCGGTGTGCAAATTTTCGAGCAAAGCCAGGTTCTGGAAATCATCCACGGCGCCACCGTTCAAGTGCGTTGTGCACACGGCAGCGTACGTGCCGGCAGTCTGGTGTTGGGATGCAACGCGCATCTGGATGAACTCGAACAGCAGCTCAGTGGCAAAGTATTGCCGGCTGGCAGTTACATCATCGCCACCGAACCGTTATCCGAGGAACGCGCCGCGCAATTGATTCCGCAGAATCTGGCGGTGTGCGACCAGAAAGTCGGCCTCGATTATTACCGGCTCTCGGCGGATCGGCGCTTGCTGTTTGGCGGGGCTTGTCACTACTCCGGACGCGATCCGACAGACATTGCCGCCTATATGCGGCCGAAAATGCTCAAAGTCTTCCCGCAGTTGGCCGACGTGAAAATCGATTATCAGTGGGGTGGCAAGATCGGCATCACGGCCAACCGTTTCCCGCAGGTCGGGCGCCTCAAACAGCATCCAAACGTGTTCTATGCGCAGGGTTATTCCGGCCATGGCCTGAACGTCACGCATTGGTGCGCAAAACTGCTCGGCGAAGCGATTCACGCCGGCCACAGCCAAGGCATGGACGTGTTCAGCGGTGTGCCGCACATGACCTTCCCCGGCGGCCCGGCGCTGCGCTCGCCGTTATTGGCTCTGGGCATGTTCTGGTATCGCCTGCGCGAGTTGCTCGGTTAACATCCTCCCCTTGTAGGAGCTGCCGAAGGCTGCGATCTTTTGATTCTGTTTTAAGATCAAAAGATCGCAGCCTTCGGCAGCTCCTACATTTTCAATGACATATGGGTTGTTCACATTTGCTCTATCGCCAAGCACCTCTATATTAATGAGGTGCTTTTGCGTTACTGACGCTCAGTGCCCAATAAACCGAGGAGGACATGGATGAAGTCGTCAGCCGTCGACGAGCCGCGAGCACCAGGCCAGGCACCGATCAAGACCCGCCGTTTTGGCGTGTCATTGGTCTGGATTGTGCCGATTGTTGCTGTATTGGTGGGTATTTCGCTGGTCGTGCACAACATCATGCAGGAAGGTCCGACCATTACGGTCACCTTCAAGACCGGTGACGGTCTCACCGCCAACAAGACTGAAGTTCGCTACCGCAATGTGGTCATCGGCCATGTATCGGACGTGGAGTTGAGTGACGATCAGAAGAACGTCAACGCCACCATCAAACTGGCCAAACAGGCCGAGACCTTCACCCGCGAAGACTCGCAATTCTGGGTCGTGCGTCCGCGTATCGGCGCTGGCGGCGTGTCGGGCATCGATACCCTGTTGTCGGGCGATTACATCGGTGCCGACATCGGCCAGTCGAACACCCGTGCAAAGAATTTCAAAGGCCTGGAGAACCCGCCGCCAATCACCTATGGCGAGCCGGGCAAGCGCTTCAGCCTGCACACTCAAGACCTCGGTTCGCTGGACATCGGTTCACCGGTTTACTACCGCAAGATCCCGGTGGGCCAAGTTGTGGCCTATGAGCTGGACAAGGATGGCAAAGGCGTGAACATCGAAGTGTTCATCCATGCCCCCAACGATGCTTACGTGACCGAAAACACCCGTTTCTGGAACGCCAGCGGCATTGACGTCAACGTCGGCGCCAACGGTTTCGCGGTGAAAACCGAATCGCTGTCGACCCTGTTGGTCGGCGGTATCGCGTTCCGTGCCCCGGAATACAGTCCCAACGACACGGTCGCCGCTGATGACCGTAATTTCGAACTGTTCGACGATCAACAGTCCGCCCTCGCCCCGCCCAACGGCAAGGCGCAATACCTGAGTCTGCGTTTCGAACAGCCCATGCGCGGCCTCAAGGTCGATGCGCCGGTGGAGTTTTCCGGCATTGAGATCGGGAAAGTCGTGGCGATCAATCTCGACTTCGATGCGAAGAAACAAACCTTTCCGGTCAATGTCGGCATCGTCATCTACCCGCAGCGTCTTGGCCAGGCTCACGCCAAAGTGCTGAAAGCCTTCAACCACAACCCCGACGACGAAGCCGCCGGCGTGCGCCTGATCGGCACCTTCGTCGAGAATGGTTTGCGCGCTCAGGCACGCAGCGGCAACTTGCTCACCGGGCAGTTGTACATCGGTCTGGATTTCTACCCGAAAGCGCCGAAAGTACCGTTCGACGTCAGTGCACGACCGGTCAGCATACCGACCATTCCGGGCAGCCTCGAACAGTTGCAGGAAAAACTCGAAGCGATGCTCAACAAGATCAATGCACTGCCAGTGGAGCGCATTGCCGGCAATCTCGATGGCAACCTGATCGAGTTGCGTAAAGGCCTGACGCAGTTCAATGCGAAGACTTTGCCGGGCGTGCAAAAAACCCTCGGCGATGTCAGCAAAACGCTGGAGTCCGCCAATTCAACGTTGGCCGAAGATTCGCCACAACGCGAAAAACTCGGCGAAACCCTCGAAGAACTTGGACGCATGTCACGCTCGCTGCGTGAGTTGTCGGATTACCTGGGCCGTCATCCGGAATCGCTGATTCGCGGTCGCCCCGATAACGCCGCACCACTGGATCTCAAAGGTCCACCACGCAATTGAGCACAGGAGCTGAAACCATGGCATTACCGTTGAAGATCACCGTGCTCGCTGCGTGCTTGTTGCTCGGCGCCTGTCGCAGCGACCCGATCAGCTTCCACACCCTGACGCCGGTGCAACCCGGTGCCGGCCGCAGTGGCGCAGACATTGCCATCGAAGGCATTTCCGTACCGCCGCAAGTCGATCGAGCGCAAATCGTCATTCGCGAAGGCAACAGTGGTCTGGCAATTCTGGAAACCGAATGGTGGGGCGCCAGCCTCGCCGATGAATTGCGCAGTGCGCTGGTCGACCAACTGAGCAGCGCGGCCGGGCAACAGCGGTCATCGGTGCGGATTGAAGTGCAACGCTTCGATTCGATTCCGGGCCAGTACGGCTTGATCGACGTGAAATGGCGCTTGCGTCCGCTGGGGGCAACCGACAGTGGCTTGCTGACGTGCCGTTCAGTCCTGCAAACGCCATCCGGGCCGAGCATCGACGAACTGGTGGCGGCGCAGCAGAACAACGTCAAACGCCTCGCGGCGCAAATCACCCAGGCTGCCGGCAGCTCACGCGGCTGCCCACCCTCCTCCTGACCCCCACTCGCCCTGATCAGAGGTCGAAGCGATCCACGGCGCGGCGACGTTCATTGTCGTCGCGTACGTCGTAATTGGCGGTGGTTTGAATGTTGCTGTGATGCGCCAGTTTCTGCGCGATCGACAGATCATGCTCCTCGATCACCCGCGTAATGAACGAGCGACGGAAGTCGTGAGGCATGATCTTCACCCCGACCTGTGTGCCGCGCTGACGGGCGATGTAATAGATCGCGTGTTTGGTGATGCGCTCGCGGGTAATGTGGCTGCCTCGGCGGATGCGATTGAACAGAAACGCATCATCGCTCTCGCCTTCCTTGAGCTGCTCGCGACGGAATTCCAGCCAGGCATTGAGCTTGGCGAACGCCCAAGTCGGCGCGTACTTGATCAGTTGTTTATTGCCCTTGCCGGTGACGGTCAGGCTGCGCTCGCGGAAGTCGACCTGGTTCAAATCCAGATCCACGGACTCCGACTTGCGCATGCCGGTGCCGTACAGCAAAGCAATCACGGCAGCATCACGCAGACCCTGCGGCCGTGGATCCGCAGCGCAGACTTCCATCAACTCGTGAATCAACGTGCGTTTGAGATTGCGGCCCTGCGACAACCGCGTGCCAGCGATGCCTTTGACCGAGCGCATCTTCAATAGATGATCCTGCGTGATCAGGCTCATGCGCCACGCTTCGTTCATCACGCCGCGCACCGCGTTTACATACAGCGAAGACGTGTTCGGCGCGTAGTTGTCGGCGCGCAATGCGGCGACTAACGCGATGACATCCTCAGGTTGCAGCGCATGCCAAGGGATTTCCTCGATGTTCACTTCTTCGAAACCGAGGCGGTCAGCCGCATCTTGCAAAACATAACGCATGGTCAATTGGCTGGAAGGCGCCAGCCGTGCCAGATACAGCGTCAGCGGATTAGTGTTGGACGGGGTGGATTCAATACTCGACAAGTCAATCAAACGAAACGGCCTTGAATAGAAAACGGTTCAACAAAACAACTTAAAAGTGCAAAGAAACTTATATAAGGAATGACTCTTCCGTAGGACTTTTCTATTAAAAGTGCCGATGAATGGAAGAAGTCTGAACGGCGGCTGTACGGCTCAAAGATAGACGATTTGCCGACCGCTTTTTGATGTTCCTTTCACAAAAACCGGCATAACCTTAATTACAACAGGTTGCCCCGAAAGGCCTACAACCTGCCGTCCATGGGCATAAAAGTCAATCAGGCATTCCCCGGACGGTCTTCCAAACCATTGAAATTCCGTGTTTTTCAGACAATTGGCTGAAGGATGGCTGTCGCCTCGAGGTTCTTATGAGTCAAGCGTTTCTGCCGTTTTCGCGTCCGAGTATCGGTGAAGAAGAAATAGCCGCCGTCGAACAAGTATTACGTTCGGGCTGGATAACCACCGGGC
This sequence comes from Pseudomonas sp. 18058, assembly GCF_902706155.1. Lineage (NCBI taxonomy): Bacteria > Pseudomonadati > Pseudomonadota > Gammaproteobacteria > Pseudomonadales > Pseudomonadaceae > Pseudomonas > Pseudomonas sp. 18058. The sequence goes on along the minus strand of NZ_CACSJY010000009.1, from coordinate 33,819 downwards.
CTGAAAACCAGGCTTTGGAAGAACAGTTCGCAGACTATGTCGGTTGCCGTCACGCCGTTGCACTTTCCTCGGCCACGGGTGGCATGCACATCGCTTTACTCGCATTAGGCATCGGCCCGGGTGATGAAGTGATTACGCCTTCGCAAACCTGGGTGTCGACCGCCAACATGATCTCGTTGCTCGGCGCCAAACCGGTGTTTGTCGACATCGACCGCGACACGCTCATGACCGACGCCGCGCGCATCGAAGCCGCCATCACCCCGCGCACAAAAGCGATCATCCCAGTGCATTACGCCGGCGCGGCATTTGATCTCGATCCGCTGTACGCGCTGGCTGAAAAGCATGGCATCGCGGTCATCGAAGACGCCGCCCACGCGGCGGGCACTCGCTACAAAGGTCGTCATGTCGGCTCGCACGGCACAGCGATTTTCTCCTTTCACGCGATCAAGAACATGACCTGTGCCGAAGGCGCGATGTTCGTCACCGACGACGAAGCGTTGGCCAGCCGCGTGCGCATGCTCAAATTCCACGGTCTGGGCGTTGACGCCTACGATCGCCTGACCGGTGGCCGCAAGCCGCAGGCGCAAGTGATGGAGCCGGGTTTCAAATACAACCTCGCCGACATCAACGCCGCCATCGCGCTCGTACAACTGCAACGTCTGGACGAGATCAATGCGCGCCGGAATGAACTCGCCGCCGCTTACCGGCAAAAACTCGAAGGCCTGCCGGTGCAACCACTGGCCCTGCCCGCCTACGCCCAGCAACACGCCTGGCACCTGTTCATCCTGCGCATCGACAGCGAGCGCTGCGGCATGGATCGCGAAGCCTTTATGAAGGGCTTGCAGGATCAGGGCATCGGCACCGGCATCCATTTCATCGCCACCCACCTGCACACCTGGTATCGCCAGCGTGACCCGGATTTATACCTGCCCAACACCGAATGGAACTCGGCACGGCTGTGCTCGATTCCGCTGTTCCCCGACATGAGCGATCAAGACCTTGATCGCGTGGTCGGGGCCATCGCCACCCTCATGGATAAACGCCTGTGAAACCCTATCCGATTCGCTGCGTGTCGATCGTCATCCCGGTCTACAACGAACAGGATAGCCTCCCGGAACTGCTGCGCCGCACCGAAGCGGCGTGCCGGATGCTGCGCCACGACTATGAAATTGTCCTCGTCGACGACGGCAGCCGGGACGAATCCGCCAACATTCTTGAAGAAGCCGCGACCCGCGAAGACAGCCCGTTCGTGGCGGTCATTCTCAACCGCAACTACGGCCAGCACGCGGCAATCATGGCTGGCTTCGAACAGTGCAAAGGCGATGTGGTGATCACCCTCGACGCTGACCTGCAGAACCCGCCGGAAGAAATCCCGCGTCTGGTCGCCGAGGCGGAAAAAGGTTACGACGTGGTCGGCACCGTGCGCGGCAATCGTCAGGATTCGGCATTGCGCCGCTACCCCTCGAAGCTGATCAACCTCGCCGTGCAGCGCTCCACCGGCGTCGCCATGAGCGACTACGGCTGCATGCTCCGCGCTTACCGCCGCACGATCATCGACGCGATGCTCGCCTGCCGTGAGCGCAGCACCTTCATCCCGATTCTGGCCAACAGCTTCGCCCGCCACACCACCGAAATCGTCGTCGCCCACGCCGAGCGTGAACACGGTGATTCGAAATACAGCCCGATGCGTTTGATCAACCTGATGTTCGACTTGATCACCTGCATGACCACCACGCCGCTGCGCTTGTTGAGCATCGTCGGTTTCGCCATGGCCGGTCTCGGCGTGGCGTTCGCCGCTGCATTGATCGTGTTGCGTCTGCTGTTCGGTGCCGGATGGGCCGGGGACGGAATGTTCGTGCTGTTCGCGGTGCTGTTCGTGTTCACCGGCGGCCAGTTCATCGGCATGGGCCTGCTCGGCGAATACCTGGGGCGCATGTACAGCGACGTGCGCGCCCGCCCGCGTTTCTTCATTGAAAAAGTGTTGCGCAGCCACCCTTCCCACCCGGCGCCTGCGATCACGGTTGATGGTCTTTCTTCTACTTCTACTACCGGTCAGGTTCTCTCATGAGCGCAAAAACTGTTGTCTTCGCTTACCACGATATTGGCTGCGCCGGCATTCAAGCCCTGCTCGACAGCGGCTACGACATTGCCGCCGTGTTCACTCACGCCGATGACCCGAAAGAGAACGCTTTCTACGCCTCGGTCGCGCAACTGTGCGCCAGCAAAGGCATCCCGGTGCATGCGCCGGAAGATGTTAACCACCCACTGTGGATCGAGCGGATTGCGAAGCTCAGCCCTGAGTACATTTTCTCCTTCTACTACCGCAACCTGCTGAGCGAACAGCTGCTGACCACCGCGAAAAAAGGTGCGTTCAACCTGCACGGTTCGTTGCTGCCAAGCTACCGTGGCCGCGCCCCGGCGAACTGGGTACTGGTCAACGGTGAAAGCGAAACCGGTGTGACCCTGCACCGCATGGTCAAACGTGCCGATGCCGGCGCGATCGTCGCGCAACAACGCGTGGCGATCGAGCGCAGCGACACCGCGCTGAGCCTGCACGGCAAACTGCGTATCGCCGCGACCGATCTGTTGCGTGACACCCTGCCAGCGATGCTGCAAGGCAAGACCAGCGAAACCGCGCAGGACGAATCGCAAGCCTCGGTATTCGGTCGTCGCACGGCGGCGGACGGCAAACTGGTCTGGGCCAAACCTGCTGAGCAACTGTTCAATCTGGTGCGCGCCGTCACTCAGCCATACCCGGGCGCCTTCTGTGCCGTGGGCGAGCACAAGCTGATCGTCTGGAGCGCTGAAGTCGTCAAAGGCAACGACGGTCAGGCACCAGGCCGGGTGATCAGTGTCGATCCGCTGCGCATTGCTTGCGGTGAAGACTCGCTGGTGATTCTCTCCGGTCAGCGTAACGACAACGGTCTGTTCCTCAGCGGCCCGCAACTGGCCAGTGAGTTGGGTCTGGTCGACGGTTCGCTGCTGCGCGGCGCTGAATCCGGTCGTGCGCCACGTCGCACGCGCGTGCTGATCCTTGGCGTCAACGGCTTTATCGGCAATCACTTGTCCGAGCGTCTGCTGCGTGATGATCGCTACGAAGTCTATGGTCTGGACATCGGTTCCGACGCCATCGACCGTCTGCGCGGCCACCCGCACTTCCATTACGTGGAAGGCGACATCAGCATTCACTCCGAGTGGATCGAGTACCACATCAAGAAGTGCGACGTGGTTCTGCCGCTGGTGGCCATCGCCACGCCGATCGAATACACCCGCAACCCGCTGCGCGTGTTCGAGCTCGACTTCGAAGAAAACCTGAAACTGGTGCGTTACTGCGTCAAGTACAACAAACGCGTGATTTTCCCGTCGACCTCGGAAGTCTATGGCATGTGCCAGGACAAGCACTTCGATGAAGACACCTCGAACCTGGTGGTCGGGCCGATCAACAAGCAGCGCTGGATCTACTCCGTGTCCAAGCAACTGCTCGATCGGGTGATCTGGGCCTACGGCGCCAAGGGCCTGAATTTCACCCTGTTCCGCCCCTTCAACTGGATGGGCCCGCGCCTTGATCGGCTGGATTCGGCGCGTATCGGCAGCTCCCGCGCCATCACCCAATTGATCCTCAACCTGGTCGAAGGCACGCCGATTCGTCTGTTCGACGGCGGCGAGCAGAAACGCTGCTTCACCGACATCGCTGACGGCGTCGAAGCACTGGCGCGGATCATCGATAACGACAACGACGTCTGCAACGGCCAGATCATCAACATCGGCAACCCGGACAACGAAGCGAGTATTCGCCAGTTGGGTGAAGAGTTGCTGCGTCAGTTCGAAGCGCATCCGCTGCGCGACAACTTCCCGCCGTTCGCCGGTTTCCGCGACGTTGAGAGCAAGGCGTTCTACGGCGCCGGTTATCAGGACGTCGAACACCGCAAGCCAAGCATCGCCAACGCCAAGCGACTGCTCGACTGGACGCCAACTGTGGAAATGCGCGAGACCATTGGTAATACGCTGGATTTCTTCTTGCGTGAAGCCATGCTCGAAATCGAGGACAAGCGTTGATGCAGGCCGGTCTACGCATCGACGTCGACACCTTTCGCGGCACCCGTGAAGGTGTGCCGCGTTTGCTGGAAATGCTCGACGAGGCGCAGATCAAGGCGACGTTTTTCTTCAGTGTCGGCCCGGACAACATGGGCCGGCATCTGTGGCGCCTGATCCGCCCGCAGTTCCTCTGGAAAATGCTCCGTTCCAATGCCGCCGGCCTGTATGGCTGGGACATTCTGCTGGCCGGTACGGCGTGGCCGGGCAAACCGATTGGCCGCGAACTCGGGCACCTGATGCGTCAGGCCCGCGACGCCGGTCATGAGGTTGGTCTGCATGCGTGGGATCACCACGGTTGGCAAGCGAATGCCGGGCGCTGGAGCGAGGCGCAACTGATCGAGCAGATTCGTCAGGGCGTCGACACCTTGAGCGACATTCTTGGCGAGAAAGTCACCTGCTCCGCCGCCGCCGGTTGGCGCGCCGACGAGCGCGTGATCGAAGCCAAGCAAGCCTTCGGCTTTCGCTACAACAGCGATTGCCGGGGGTCGCAGCTGTTCCGTCCGTTGTTGGCGGATGGCACGCCCGGCACGCCGCAGATACCGGTGGATCTGCCGACCTTCGATGAGGTGGTCGGCCCTGCTGTCGCCGCGCAGGATTTCAACGCGTTCATCCTTGAGCGGTTTCGCCCGGCAAAGCTCAACGTCTACACCATTCATGCCGAAGTGGAAGGGATTCTGATGGCTGAGGATTTTCGTCACTTGCTGGCCGATGCGCGCCAGCGAGGTATCGACTTCAAACCGCTGGGCGACTTGCTGCCCGAGTTCTTCAACACTTTGCCCGTGGGTCGCGTACAGCGCGGCACTCTCGATGGCCGTGAAGGCTGGCTGGGAGTGCAAGGCGCATGACTAAACGCTGGGCATTGCCGCTGCTGTTGTTGGGCATCTGTCTGCTGGCTTACCTGCTGCCATTGGGCACGCATGGCTTGTGGATTCCTGATGAGACGCGCTATGCGCAAATCAGTCAGGACATGTTGCTGAGTGGCAACTGGGTGTCGCCGCACTTTATGAGCCTGCGCTATTTCGAGAAGCCGATTGCCGGCTACTGGATGATCGCGCTCGCGCAGAATGTGTTCGGACAGAACCTGTTCGGCGTGCGCTTCGTTTCGGCGCTGAGCACCGGGTTGAGCATGTTGCTCTGTTATCTGATCGCCAGGCGTTTGTGGAATGAGCCACGCAAAAGCTTTGCCTGCGCCCTGCTCTACATGAGTTTCACCATCGTTGCCGGCCAGGCGGGATACGCCAACCTCGACCCGCAGTTCACCTTTTGGGTCAACCTGAGTCTGGTGGCGCTGTGGTTTGCCGTCGACAGTCAAACCAGCGGTAAACGCATGCTGGCCTGGGCAGTGCTGGGGCTGGCGTGCGGCATGGGTTTTATGACCAAAGGATTTCTCGCGTGGTTATTGCCGGTGTTGATCGCCCTGCCGTGGATGCTTTGGCAAAAGCGCTGGCGGGAACTGTTGTTGTACGGCCCGGTGGCGATTGCCATCGCGATCCTCATCAGTTTGCCGTGGGTGCTCTCGGTGCATGCGCAAGAGCCCGACTTCTGGCGGTTCTTCTTCTGGCATGAACACATCCGCCGTTTTGCCAGTGACGACGCCCAGCACGATGCGCCGTGGTGGTTTTACCTGCCGCTGCTGCTGGCGTTCAGTCTGCCGTGGGCGGGTTTGATCCCGACAACGTTCAAGCAGGCATGGCAGACACGCGCCCAGCCCCCCGTGGTGTTTCTGTTGCTGTGGCTGCTGATGCCGCTGCTGTTTTTCAGCCTGAGCAACGGCAAGTTGCCGACCTACATTCTGCCGTGCCTGCTGCCGATGGCGCTGTTGTTGGGCAATGCGTTGGCCGACCGTTTACGGCTGGGACAGGGTCGAGCGCTGGGCTTGAACGGCCTGCTCAATCTGCTGTTGGGCATCGTCACGCTGATTGCGCTGGTGTACCTGCAACTGAACCGGCCGCTGTACGACCACGAACTGCACAGTCTGGTGCTGGTGTTTATCGGGCTGATCGGCTGGATCATCGCCAACCTGCTGCAAGCCTTTCTGCCGCTGCAATGTTGGGCCGCACCGGCGTTCGGCAGCCTGTTGCTGATCGCGGTACTGCCGGCGGCGCTGCCGAAATCGGTGGTCGCCAACAAGATGCCCGATCAATTCATCAAACATCACGTCGCTGAACTGGCTCAGACCGATCATCTGCTGAGCAATGATCTGGGTGCCGCCGCTGCACTGGCCTGGCGTCTGAAAACCCCGCAAGTCGCGTTGTACAACACGATAGGCGAATTGAAATATGGCCTTGCCTATCCTGACGGCATTCAACAGCGGGTCGATCCCGATCAAGTGCAACAGTGGATGCGCGAGGCGCGCCGCAGCGGTTCGGTCGGCGTGGTGATGCGCGTCAAGGGGCAGGACGAACTGGACGAAATCGACAGATTGCCAAAGGACGGCGTCCGCTACGAGCAGGGCAACCTGGTGATCATGATTCTGCCCAAGGAGGCGTCATGAGCCTGTTGCTGCTGTTGGCCGCGTGCCTACTGACCTGTCTGGGACAGGTCGCGCAAAAGTACGCCGTGGAGAGTTGGCGCGGCGTCGACGCTTCGTTGACCGCCAAACTGCGCTCGCCGTGGTTATGGCTGGCCCTGCTCGCCCTCGGCTCGGGCCTGTTGGTCTGGCTGCTGGTGTTGCAGCGCATTGAAGTCGGCATCGCTTATCCGATGCTCAGCCTCAACTTCGTCCTGATCACTTTGATTGCGCGCTTCGTTTTCCGTGAACCGATCGACCGCCAGCATTGGCTTGGTGTCGCGCTGGTCATCGGCGGCGTGGCTCTGCTGGGGCAACAGTCATGAATCAACGTCGTGGCATCACTTTCGCCCTCGGCAGCGTTTTGCTGGTCAGCGCCGCGCAACTGGCAATGCGCTGGAGCATGACGCGCCTGCCCGCACCGGAACAATGGCTGGCATTCGACAGCCTCGACCTGCGTGCCCTGGCCGTAGTTGTCGCAGCGATCTTTGCCTACGCCTTATCAATGTTGTGCTGGCTGCTCGCCTTGCGCGACTTGCCGCTGGGCCGCGCCTATTCGCTGCTGAGCATCAGCTACGCGCTGGTGTATCTGCTGGCGGCCAGTCTGCCGCTGTTCAACGAATCCTTCAGTTTCACTAAATCGCTGGGCGTGGCGTTGGTCATGCTCGGGGTCATCACCATCAACACGCGTCCGGCTCGTGCGCCTGCACTCAGGAGTGCTCCATGAAAATCACAGTATTTGGCAGCGGTTACGTCGGTCTGGTGCAAGCGGCGGTATTGGCCGAGGTTGGCCATGATGTCGTGTGCATGGACGTCGACCAGAAGAAGGTCGACCTGTTACGTCAGGGCCACGTGAGCATTTTCGAACCGGGGCTGGCCAGCCTGGTGCGCGAGGGGCTCGATTCGAAACGCCTGCTATTCACCACCGATGAAAAACTCGCGGTGCAGCATGGTCGAGTAGCGTTCATTGCGGTGGGCACGCCGTCACGCGAGGACGGTTCGGCGGATCTGCGTTACGTGCTCTCGGTGGGCGATGCGATTGCCCGTCACCGCGAGCAGCCGCTGATTCTGGTGGAGAAATCCACGGTACCAGTGGGCACCGGCGATACCTTGCGCGCGCACATCGAAAAAGCGCTGATCAAGGTCGGTCGGCTGCTGCAGTTCGATATCGTTTCCAACCCTGAGTTTTTGAAGGAAGGCTCAGCGGTCGCTGACTGCCGCCGCCCGGATCGCATTGTCATCGGCTGTGAAGGTGATGACGTGCGCGACGTGATGCGCGATCTATACGCGCCGTTCAACCGCAACCATGACCGCATCATGTTCATGGATCTGCGCAGCGCTGAGCTGACCAAATACGCCGCCAACTGCATGCTCGCGACCAAGATCAGCTTCATCAATCAGATCGCTGAACTCGCCGAACACTTGGGCGCCGACATTGAGTCGGTGCGTCAAGGCATCGGCGCCGACACGCGCATCGGTTATCACTTCATCTATCCGGGTTGCGGTTATGGCGGTTCGTGCTTCCCGAAAGACATGCGCGCGCTGATCCACAGCGCCGAAGAAGCGCATTGCTCCAGCGATTTGCTGCAAGCGGTCGAGGCGATCAATCAGCGGCAAAAACACAAGCTGTTCGAGCGCATCAATGCGTTCTATCAAGGCGAACTGCGCGGCAAGACCTTCGCCCTGTGGGGCCTGGCGTTCAAACCGAACACCGACGACATGCGCGATGCGCCGAGCCGTGTGTTGCTGGAGGAATTGTGGGCCGCCGGCGCCAGCGTGCGCGCGTTCGATCCGGAAGCCATGCAGGAAACCCAGAACCTTTATCCGGACGAATCGAAACTGATGCTGATGGGCACCCCGGAATCGGTATTGCCCGGCGCCGATGCATTGATCATCTGCACCGAATGGCAGCAGTTCAAGGCGCCGGATTTCGACCTGATCAAACAGCGTCTGAACAATCCGGTGATCTTCGACGGTCGCAACCTGTACGACGCCGAGCGTCTGGAGCGCAACGGTATCCAGTACTTCCCGATGGGCCGTGGCGAATCGCGCAAATTGCCGATACCGCTGCAACAATGGCCACACGCGTCCGACGTCGCTTGATCACCTTATCGCCTGAGATTCGCCGGCAGTCCCTGATCGCAGGGCTGCTGGCGTTTTTTTTGCTGATGGCCGGGGTCTATGGGCAGGCGCCGATCGGTTTTGGTGGTTTTGTTGATCGCGCGCCGACGGTTTCCTGAGCAGTTGAGTGACGTTTCGTTTGTCCTGATCGCATTAGGCGTTCTGCAACTGGTTGCACTGTCGCGACTGCTAATCCCGCGCTGGCGACCAGAAGTCCTCGCGCTGTGTTCGGTGTTGGCGTTATGGACGGTGTATGCGGCGGTGTTTGAACCGGTGGAGCGGCGCTTGTACGACACGCAGACTTTCAGTCGAGCAGCGTTTGCACAGGTTCAGCAAAACCCAGCGCCGCTGGTGCTGCACGGGATGGGCAAAGATGCGAAGGCAATCAAGTTTATGGTCAACATCGAGCAGGATCTGCAACCGCAGTTCACTGAGTCGGTGCAACAACTCGAAGCGCTCAAAGGCCCCGCATGGCTAATGATGGATCGCAATGACTTGCAATCGCTCAAAAGCACGCCTCTGGAGAACCTGCAGCCCTCGCTCAGAGGTCGTTTCGACAAAAACGATTACGTCCTGCTGCACCTGAAACCCTTGTAGGAGCTGCCGAAGGCTGCGATCTTTTGGCTTTTTTACAATCCAGATCAAAAGATCGCAGCCTGCGGCAGCTCCTACATGACCAGAACGTTTACTGTGCGTCGTGCCCTATTGGCTGACGCGGCCGTCCTTCCCGCCATTGAACGCTCGGCTGCCGAGCTGTTTCGGCTTGATCCGTCACTGGCATGGTTGGCGGATGCTGAAGTGCCCGATGCTGTGCAGCAGGTACTGGCGATTGAGCAATCGTGCGTGTGGGTGGCTGAACACGATGATCAACAACTGGCCGGGTTTCTGCGTGCGGTGGAGGTCGACCAGCAGTTGCACATCGAAGAGCTGTCAGTGAGCCAGTTGTTTCAGGGGCAAGGCATCGGTCGCGCGCTTGTGTCCGCCGCTATCGAACACGCGCGCCAACGCTCAATGCGGGCCGTAACACTTACCACGTTTCGCGACTTGCCTTGGAATGCGCCGTTTTATCAACGTATAGGTTTCGTCGCGATGACTTCTGACTCAACCGATCAGCACTTGCGCGAAGCACTGCAAGCCGAAGTCGCCCATGGCTTTCCCGGCGAACGCCGCTGCGCCATGCGCCTGGCAATCATCTGAGACCAGCGCAAGCCCTTGTGGGGCGGGCTTGCTCACGAAGATTTTGGCGGTTTATCAAACCAATTGGGAGCTAACCTGCATTGACCACCTCGAATTCGTAATCACGCCCCCACGAACTTCCTGGGCTTGAAAATTGCGCTACGTTCAAAGAGATTTTACCCAGTGGAAGGGGCTTCGTTACTACCTCCCAGTATCCCTGCGTATCGACCTTTGCAGTACCCCACGAAGTACTGTGATCACGTAATTGATACACATTGAGTGTGGCACCGGGAAAACCGCGCCCTTTCAACAACATCACCGGGGCAACCTGTTCACCATTTGAATGACTTTCAAGCATCGTTACCGGAACAATATCCGCCACTTTAACCTCCACGGTTGGCGCGAAATATAGAGAAGCCTTGCCGTCGAGTATCTGCTGGGCAGTGAAGTGGAAATCATCGACCGGCAGTTCGCGATTGATGCACGCACACCAGTCACCGTAAGCATCGACCACAGCGGTGGCGTACACCGTGGTGCCATCTCCGGACTTATGCACATTTACTCGGGCACCGGGTATTCCTTTGCCGCTGATCCAGAAACGCCTGTCGACGGTGGCTCCGGTCAAAGGGCTGTCGATTGCAGGCGCTGCAAAATCTGCACTGACCTGCACGACGTTGAAGGTCGGATTTGGCTTCAACTCTGCAGACCAAACCCCGTAACGAGCCTGAAGTACCGTCAGCGTTTTCACACCCACCGCAAAAGCAGGAAGACGCATAGCCCAGCGTCCCTTCTCATCGACCCGCACCTGCTGCAATTCCTTGCCGTTGTGACGAACGTACACCAGCGCACCGACTACGCCACTGCCTGCCAACATCGGCTCCAGCCCCACTTTCTCTCCTGGTGACGGCCTGTCGAGAGTGGGCGCGCTGAAACCGGTCGGCGGCTCCTCGATAATGAATCGCCCGCTACGCACCCACGGCGATTTTTTTTCGCCTGATGTTTGCTGCACAACGACCCAATTGGGGCCAGGAGCGAGATCTGTGTTGCCCTCGACTGACCATTTGCCAGACTGATCAACGGTGGTCATCGGGGCATGATTGATTGAAGGGTTGAATAGATCCGCCACCTGAATCGTCGCACCTGGCAGCCCGCGACCGCTGAATACCACGCGTGAGACGACTACCTCACCGCCTGAAGGGTTAGTGATCAGAGGCGCAGTCAGGTCTTGAAGGTTGACGACGGCGGTATCACTGGGATCTCCTCCAAACGAACCTTTGGTGCTATAGGCCCAATAGCTATAGTTCGTATCACCCTCGATTTTTTTGACAGTGCCCGACCATCGTCCTTCACTGTCTGCCAGGAATGCACCGAGATTGTCGCCGGCTCCTGCACCGAGACGTCTTACAACGACCGTATCGCCCGGGTGGGTGTATCCCGAAACGACCATTGACAAAGGATCGACCCACTCCCCTGCCGAGGGGCTTTCAATAGTTGGAGCGTTGGTCACCGTAACAAAAGCGTAGTTAACGCTTTCTCCATCTCCGCCTCCGTAAGTTTGAGTGATTTTTAATGTTTTGCCGCCCAGTTGCTCTAGAAATACTAGCGCTGACCATTGGCCATTTGCATCGACTTTAATGCCGCCGGTCACTGGGTAATCGACGCCATCGAAAGACAGTTTTACAGCAGCACCGGGCCAACCTGTTCCACTAAATGTGCTGCGTCGTGGGTAGTAATTGTTTGGAACAGGTGTGAGCAGAGGCTTTGGCACCTTAACCGCGAATCGTACAGAAACACTGCGCTCGGAGGCCTGTGTTTCGAAGGTCTGCAGGGCATAAATATCGTGCTCGCCCAAGGTCAGGTCTTTGCTCAGACTGACTGTCCATACACCCGATGCGGGCACGATAGTTTGGCCCAGCGCCGGGCCTTCCACCTTGTTGTCGAACACTGCGACGGTGGCGCCTTCGTATCCGTTTGTCCCTTTGATTTCGGGTCGAAAGTCTGTTTCCTGTTGCTTGCCCGGGAAGGTGATCACGGGTTTAGGCGTTTCGACTGTGAACATTTCTGGACCGGCCGCCACCGAGCCCTGCCCGCCAAACGTCTGGATGACAGAGAACGAGTGTTTGCCGGGCTTGAATTTGCTATCGCGACGAAACTCCCAATTGCCGTCAGCAGAAGAAACGGAGTGCGTCGTCTCGCCAGTGTAGGTCAAGGACAGACTCGCTCCAGGCCAGCAGGTGCCTTTGATCCTCGGGGAAAAATCTTCGAGCACGACACTGCTGATCGTGGGTGCCAATGGCTTGATAATCAGAGGCTCTGGCGCCGTAACCGGTAGTGAGTAAACACCGTTCATCAACTGCCGTACCGACACGGTATAGCTGCCCGGTGCAACCGCAGTAGCGGTTGTCGCCGTCCAGTCGCCGGTAGCTGTAACGGTTGCCGGTGACAAAGTAACCGTCGTTGTGCCGATGAGCTCGACCACGATAGTTGCAGCCGCCAGACCCTGCCAGACACTGCCCCGTCCGGTTACAGTGGGAATTTGCCCGATCAAGGTTGGCGTGTTGACGGTCGGAACAGGCGTCGGCACGTCGAAGACAGGCGCATCGGGATGATAGATAGAAAAAAGCCACTCGCTACCATTGGCAATTTTTTGCCTCGCCCCCCAACCGGAGCCAGTCGTACCAGGTACGATGGTAATGGGGGTCGTTTCGAAGTAGCCCTGCGAGTTCACCAACGCGGTAGCATTTGGAGTCCCGCTACCGGGATGAATATCGACAGTCGCACCGGGAAAGCCCGTGCCTTTAAATATTGTTGTCGTGCCGGAATGGATGATTTGAGTAATAACCGGAGGCGCGGGTCTTACAGTCAGGGCGACAGGCGCGCTGCGGGTTGACGCATTACTATAGAAACGCAACAGCGCCGTCACGCGGGCAACGCCAGGCACCAGTGCAGTAGTGATCGTGGCGCTCCAGGCACCATTGGCCCCCGTGACACCCTGACCAATTTTTTCATCGCTCAAATCACGGTAAATATCAATTTGTATGCCTGGTACACCCGTGGAATGTGTTCCTGTCAGGGTTGGCAACACATCCACCAAGCCCGGATTTGCAACGACGGGCGCTGACAAAATTGAAAATTGATGACTATCGGCCCAGACCGACACGACACTTTGCAGAGTCTGATTACACGTCAAGTTGATCGGACGTTCAGGCAGTGCGGTTGTAATCGTCACACTCCAAGAGCCATTCGCCGCAACTACCCCCTCACCAAGAACGGGAGAGCCCACACCGGCCTCGACAATTTGTATTTTTGCATCAGGGCAACCGGTGCCGGTGATAGTCGGTTTAGGCGTTAAAACAATACCATCCTGAGGGCGTGTAATTATTGGCTTGCCAACTAGATAGACTGTGTGCACCGCTGAGTGCGGGGTGTAGAACGTGCCTGAATACTGCTGAGTGACAAACTGCAGTTTCATGTTGGTTCTGTTGTTTACAAAAGTTGACCAGTCACCGTTACTACTGACATTGATACCCAGCGCTACCACATCGTGCTCTGTGATATGGAGGTTGACTTTTGCATTAGGACTCGCCCTGCCAGTAATAGTAAAGCCTGACGAAGACGGGATAGCTATGTTATTCGCAGGCGTCGTTATTGTGGGAGTCCAACTTACCGTAAAATTAATATCGTTCGACCGACTTTCCACCTGCCAAGACGTCCCACTCCCTGCCAGGTAAACAGTGTACGCGCCAACCGTCAGTGATAATGGAATGCGCCAGGTATTATTATTAACCGACACCCAGCCAGTCAGAGCAGCATTATCGGAAGACCGCCGAAGTTGAACCCTAGCTGAATGGGATGAATCTCCCGTACCGGAAAATTCAAAATCTTTACTCGAAATGGTAGACGGGGGTGACGTTATCGTCGGCAATTCCGCGATGTAATAAAAGCCAGAAGACATCCAGTCGCTACAGCCATTACTTTGGTGTTTCTGTCTGTAATGGAAGTCATTTCGACCGCGATTAAGTTTTGCCGGCGGAACAAATTCAATAGGATCAAGAGGCCGATCAGAGGATTTGTATATCAGTTCCGTATGAGTACTACCATCAGGGGAACGAAACCGAATCTGATACTCAACCCAAACACCTCCAAACTTTTGTGACTTAAATTTTTGCCCTCTAGGAATGACCCCACCCTCTTTGGGTATTACGTAAGATGCTACATAAAGAACGCCTTCCTCCCCTTCATTCTCTCCTGAATTACCTGAGGCGAAAGATGGGATAATTGGAAATTCTTCGTTGCTCATTTTATGCCTCTTGGCGCGGTGGTTTGGGCACTGTGATTCAAACGCCAAAGTCAGCCCGCTGCCTACCTGTAAAATCTGACAGTCCCGACAAGCGGTCATAGCCTCCGTATATCTCCTTCTACTTACTAATGGGCATCTCACCTTGACCACCTGGCACCCGTCCAGAGAGGATGGCCCACGCCCGCCAAAACCTCGAAATAAGGACATTCCCTCCGCTGTGGCCAACTACTCCCCCCTCATCCGCCGGCTAATGGTCGCGTCCCTGACCGTCGTCATCAGCCGTGCCCTGATCAGCCCGCTGCTCACGCTTTTCCTCAGCAACAAACTCGGCCTCAATCCGCAAGACGTCGGCCTACTCTTGGGCATCGCAGTCTTTAGCGCGACGCTGTTGTCGCTCTACGGCGGCTACATCATCGACCGCCTCGACAAGCGTCAGCTGCTGATCCTGACCATGCTCTCCAGCGGCATCGGTCTGATGCTTTTGACCTTCGCGCAGAACCTTTATTTGGTCACTTTGGTGCTGATCATCAGCGAAACGGCGTCAGCCCTGTTCCTGATTTGCTCGAAGGCGATCCTCAGTGAAAACCTGCCGGTGGGCCAACGGGTCAAGGCGTTTTCGCTGAACTACACGCTGACCAATATCGGCTACGCGGTTGGCCCGATGATTGGCGTGGTGATTGCCGGCGTTCAGCCGTCGGCGCCGTTTATCGTTGCCGGGGCGATTGCCATTGGCAGTATTTTTCTGCTGCTGGGCGCCACGAAAGAGGCAAGCTCGGACTCTCCGAGCAGCCCCCCGCAAAGTTTTCTAAACACCCTGATGATCCTGAAAAATGACCGGACGATGATCCTCTTCACCCTTGGCTGCCTGCTCAGCACATTGGTGCACGGGCGCTTCACCCTGTACCTGTCGCAATACCTGCTGGTGACGCACACCCAGCAACAGACGCTCGATACGATGGCCGCCCTGCTCGCCTGCAATGCGATCACGGTGATTTTGCTGCAGTACCAGATCGGCCGATTCCTCAAGCGCGAGCACCTGCGTCACTGGATAGCCGGCGGCACGGCGTTGTTCATCGTCGGGTTGATCGGTTTCAGCCTCGCCGACAGCCTGGTGGGCTGGTGCATAGCGATGTTTATCTTCACTTTGGGCGAGATGATTATCTACCCGGCGGATTTCCTCTTCGTCGACACCCTCGCCCCGGAACAACTGCGCGGCAGCTACTACGGCGCGCAGAATCTGGCGGCACTCGGTGGTGCGGCGAGTCCAGTGATGTGCGGGTTTCTACTGATGCACACACCAGCGCCGAGCATGTTCTACGCGTTGAGCGCATTGGCGGCGGTGGGTGGTTATTTGTGCGTAATCAGCGGACGTCGTGTCGTTTCAGCTCAAAAGTAATGCACTGAAACTGCATTTATATGAATTTGTCAGCATCGAAATAGATCGGCACACTGTGCGCGTTCCTCCCCCAATGTTGGAACACTTCGAGGGCTTTCCGGATTGCCGGACGAGTCCTTTTTTTTGTCCGGAATTTGTAGAAGGATCGGTTTTACATGCTCGCTCGCTGGTTGCCCGCCGCCATCAACACCCGCCCCACCGAATGGAGCCGCGCCGCGATCGGCATGGCGCTCGGCACGCTGTTCAGTGTGTGGTTGTGCGCGCAGGTGTTTGGTCATGAAGTCGCGTACCACTTGATCGGGCCGCTGGGTGCTTCGGCGGTGTTGCTGTTTGCCGTTTCTTCCGGCGCCCTCGCCCAGCCGTGGTCGATTCTCGGCGGTTACTTGTGTGCCGGCGTCGTCGCTTTGCTGGTGGCTCATGTACTCGGGCGAACCCTCGGCAGTGCGTGTCTGGCGGCGGGCATGGCGCTGATTCTGATGTGCTGGCTGCGTTGCCTGCATCCACCGGCGGGTGCGTTGGCATTGACGTTGGTGCTGGCCGATCCCGCAACGATCGCCATGGACTGGAAAGCCATGGAACCGGTGATGCTCGGCGCTGCGTGCATGCTGCTGAGCGCGTTGGCCTACAACAATCTGACGCGGATTCGTTATCCGAAACGCCCCGCAGAACCTGCGCCAATGGTTGCCCCCGTCGACACCCAGGCAATCACCGCCGAAGACTTGAAGCTGGCGCTGGCCGACATGGAAGCCTTCATCGACATCACCCCCGAAGACCTCGAACAACTGATCCACGCCAGCGAACTGCACGCCAAACGCCGCAGCATCACCGCAACCTTCACCTGACCCTTGTAGGAGCTGCCGAAGGCTGCGATCTTTTGACTTTGTTTTTCAAGATCAAAAGATCGCAGCCTTCGGCAGCTCCTACAAAGGGATCGTGTGTTAAGGCAAAAACGCAGACAGCCCCTGCACATATCCCCGTTGTACATGGCAAATTTGCACTGTTACGATCCGGTAACGCTCGCGCGCGAGCTTCTCGAATAAAGACAATAAAAGCAGGGAGTTACTGATGACAGCTCAGGCTTCATCCCCGCGGACTCAGTCCATGGATGCCACGCAAAACGAAGTGCTGGCCGAGGTTCGCAACCACATCGGGCACCTGACCCTCAACCGCCCCGCCGGCCTCAACGCCATCACCCTCGACATGGTGCGCCTGCTGCAACAGCAGTTCGACGCCTGGGCGACCGATGCCGACGTCCACGCCGTTGTGTTGCGCGGTGCCGGCGAAAAAGCCTTCTGCGCCGGCGGCGATATTCGTTCCCTGTACGACAGTTTCAAAAGCGGCGACACGTTGCACGAAGATTTCTTCGTCGAGGAATACGCCCTCGACCTGACGATTCATCACTACCGCAAACCGGTGCTGGCCTTGATGGACGGTTTTGTCCTCGGCGGCGGCATGGGCCTGGTGCAAGGCGCGGATCTGCGCGTGGTCACCGAGAAGAGCCGTCTGGCGATGCCGGAAGTGGCCATCGGTTATTTCCCGGACGTGGGCGGCAGCTATTTCCTGCCTCGGATTCCCGGTGAACTGGGGATTTATCTGGGCGTCAGCGGCGTGCAGATTCGCGCCGCCGATGCGCTGTATTGCGGCTTGGCTGACTGGTATCTGGACAGCAGCAAACTCGCACTCCTCGACGAAAAACTCGACGCGATGGAATGGCAGGACACGCCGCTCAAATCGCTGCAAAACCTGCTGGCCAAACACGGCGTGCAAACCCTGCCCGACGCACCGCTCGAAAAATTGCGCCCAGCGATCGATCACTTCTTTGCCCTGCCCGACGTGCCGAGCATGGTCGAGCAATTGCGCGCGGTGACCGTTGCCGACAGCCATGAATGGGCAACCATCACGGCTGATCTGCTGGAAACCCGCTCGCCGCTGGCCATGGCCGTCACCCTGGAAATGCTCCGGCGCGGTCGCCACCTGAGCCTGGAAAATTGCTTCGCTCTGGAGCTGCATCTCGATCGCCAATGGTTCGCCCGTGGCGACCTGATTGAAGGCGTACGCGCCCTGCTGATCGACAAAGACAAGTCACCACGCTGGAACCCGCCGACCCTCGCCGCGCTGGACGCTGCGCACGTCGCGAGTTTCTTCCACGGTTTTGATGAGAGCGGGAGCTGAGCCATGCACGATCTCGAACTGACTGAAGAACAAGTGATGATCCGCGACATGGCCCGCGACTTTGCCCGTGGCGAAATCGCGCCGCACGCACAAGCGTGGGAAAAGGCTGGCTGGATCGACGATGCGCTCGTGGCGAAGATGGGCGAGCTCGGTTTGCTCGGCATGGTGGTTCCCGAAGAATGGGGCGGCACCTACGTCGACTACGTCGCTTATGCCTTGGCGGTGGAAGAGATTTCCGCTGGTGACGGCGCGACCGGCGCATTCATGAGCATCCACAACTCGGTCGGCTGCGGCCCGGTGCTCAACTACGGCAGCGAAGCACAAAAGCAAACCTGGCTGGCGGATCTGGCCAGTGGCAAAACCATCGGCTGCTTCTGCCTGACCGAACCGCAGGCCGGCTCCGAAGCGCACAACCTGCGCACCCGCGCCGAACTGCGCGACGGCCAATGGGTGATCAACGGCGCCAAGCAATTTGTCAGCAACGGCAAACGGGCGAAACTGGCGATCGTGTTTGCCGTGACGGATCCGGAGCTGGGCAAGAAAGGCATCTCGGCGTTTCTGGTGCCGACCGATACCGCTGGTTTTATCGTGGATCGCACTGAACACAAGATGGGCATTCGTGCGTCGGACACCTGCGCGGTGACGCTGAACAATTGCAGCATTCCCGAGGCCAATCTGCTCGGTGAGCGTGGCAAAGGTCTGGCGATTGCCCTGTCCAACCTTGAGGGTGGACGTATCGGCATCGCGGCTCAGGCATTGGGTATTGCCCACGCGGCGTTTGAAGCGGCGTTGGCTTATTCGAAGGATCGCGTGCAGTTCGACAAGCCGATCATCGAACACCAGAGCATCGCCAACATGCTTGCGGACATGCACATGCAGATCAACGCGGCACGGCTGCTGATCTTGCACGCGGCGCGACTTCGTTCGGCGGGGAAACCTTGTTTATCTGAGGCTTCGCAGGCCAAGTTGTTTGCTTCGGAAATGGCCGAGAAGGTCTGTTCGTCGGCGATTCAGATTCATGGCGGGTATGGGTACCTGGAAGATTATCCGGTCGAAAAATACTACCGCGATGCGCGGATTACCCAGATTTATGAAGGGTCGAGCGAGATTCAGCGGATGGTGATTGCGCGGGATTTGAAGAACTATCAACTTTAACGGCAAAAGATCGCAGCCTTCGGCAGCTCCTACATTGGAACGCGTTTCCTGTAGGAGCTGCCGAAGGCTGCGATCTTTTGATCTGCGCTATTTGCCCTTGAACTCCGGCGCACGCTTGGCCACAAACGCCGCCATCCCTTCTTTCTGATCCTGCGTCGCAAACGCCGCATGGAACACCCGACGCTCAAAACGCACGCCTTCCGTCAGGTTCACTTCAAACGCACGATTCACACTCTCCTTGACCATCATCGCAATCGGCAACGACTTGCTCGCAATCACCGTAGCGACTTTCAGCGCTTCATCCAGCAGCTCATCACTCGGCACAATCCGCGCGACAATCCCGCAACGCTCCGCTTCCACCGCATCAATCAAGCGCCCGCTCAGGCACATCTCCATGGCCTTGGCTTTGCCGACTGCGCGGGTCAAACGCTGGGTGCCGCCCATGCCCGGCAGCACGCCGAGGTTGATTTCCGGTTGACCGAACCTGGCGTTGTCGCCGGCCAGAATGAAGTCGCACATCAGTGCCAGTTCACAGCCACCGCCGAGGGCAAAACCGTTCACTGCAGCGATGATCGGCTTGCGGCGGTTGGCCACGCGATCGCTGTCGCTGAACAGGTCGTCCATGTAGATCTGCGGGTAGGTCAGCTCAGCCATTTCCTTGATGTCGGCACCGGCCGCGAAAGCTTTTTTCGAACCGGTGATGACGATGCAACCGATGTTCGCGTCCGCTTCCAGCGTATCCAGCGCCTGGTTCACTTCGCTGACCAGTTGCGCGTTCAGGGCGTTCAGCGCCTGCGGGCGATTGAGGGTAATCAGGCCAACACGGCCATGGTTTTCCAGCAGAATCGTTTCGTAGCTCATACATAACTCCTCAATTCATTCCCTGTGTAGGAGCTGCCGCAGGCTGCGATCTGTTGATTTTGATTTTCAAGATCAAAAGATCGCAGCCTCGTTGCACTCGTCAGCTCCTACACACGGGTTGGGTTTAAAGGTTGCGCGAGATGACCATGCGCTGAATGTCGCTGGTGCCTTCGTAGATCTGGCAGACGCGCACGTCGCGGTAGATACGTTCCAGCGGGAAGTCGTTGAGATAACCGTAACCGCCGAGGGTTTGCAATGCCATCGAGCAGACCTTCTCGGCCATTTCCGAGGCGAACAGTTTGGCCATCGACGCCTCGACCAGTGCCGGCTGGCCGCTGTCACGCAGGGCCGCCGCGTAATGCACCATCTGCCGGGCGACGGCAATTTGCGTGGCCATGTCCGCGAGGCGGAATGCGACGGCTTGATGTTCAATGATCGGCTTACCGAAGGTGTCACGCTCGCGGGCGTAATCGCGCGCCGCTTCGAACGCCGCACGCGCCATGCCGACCGATTGTGAAGCGATGCCAACACGACCGCCCTCAAGATTGGCCAGCGCGATTTTGTAGCCCTCGCCCTCCTCGCCCAAACGGTTGGCCACCGGCACCTTCACGTCTTCGAAAAGAATCTGGCAGGTGTCGGAGGCGTGCTGGCCGAGTTTGTCTTCGACCCGCGCGACTTTGTAGCCCGGCGAATCGGTCGGCACGATAAACGCGCTGATGCCGCGCTTGCCGGCGCTCGGATCGGTCACCCCAAAGACGATGACGATCCCGGCGTTCTGCCCGGACGTGATGAACTGTTTGCAACCGTTCAGCACGTAGTGATCGCCTTCCAGCCGCGCACGGGTTTTCAGGCTGCTGGCGTCGGAACCGGCCTGCGGTTCGGTCAGCGCAAAGGCACCGAGCATCGCGCCGCTGGCCAGCGGTTTGAGGAAGCGTTCGCGCTGATCGTCGTTGCCGAACTTGAGGATCGGCACGCAGCCGACGGAGTTGTGCACGCTCATGATCGTCGAGCAAGCGCCGTCACCGGCAGCGATTTCTTCCAGGGCCATGGCGTACGCCAGGTAGCCGGTGTCGCAACCGCCCCACTGCTCCGGCACGAGCATGCCGAAGAAGCCCAGCTCGGCCATTTCGCCGATGGCTTCCTTGGGGAAACGGTGCTCGCGATCCCACTCGGCGGCGAACGGCTTGAGGCGTTCCTCGGCAAACTGCCGGGCCATGTCACGGATCTGGGTCTGGTCTTCGTTGGGAATCATGGTGAATCCTTAAATCCGGGTTTCCACAATCCCTTGTAGGAGCTGCCGCAGGCTGCGATCTTTTGATCTTGCTTTTGTTTTCCAAAAATCAAAGTCAAAAGATCGCAGCCTGCGGCAGCTCCTACAGGGGTGGTGTGTTTAGTAGAGGCATTCCACGGCCATGGCCGTGGCTTCGCCGCCGCCAATGCAGATCGCAGCGATACCGCGTTTGAGGTTTCGCTGGCGCAGGGCCGACAGCAACGTCACCAGAATCCGCGCACCGGAAGCACCGATCGGATGGCCGAGCGCACACGCACCGCCATGCACATTCAACTTGTCATGCGGAATTTCCAGGTGCGTCATCGCCGCCATGCCAACCACGGCAAACGCTTCGTTCACTTCGAACAAATCGACATCACCCAACGACCAACCGGTCTTCTTGATCAACTTCTTGATTGCCCCAATCGGCGCCACCGGGAACAAGCCGGGGGTGTCGGCGAATGCAGCATGACCATGAATCACCGCCAGCGGTTTCAACCCCAGCTTCTGCGCCTGCGATTGACGCATCAGCACCAACGCCGCCGCGCCGTCAGAAATCGAACTGGAATTTGCCGCCGTCACCGTGCCACCTTCGCGGAACGCCGGTTTCAGCGAGGCGATCTTGTCGAGTTTGGCTTTCGGTGGCTGCTCGTCGTTGCTGATCAGTACCTGTTCTTTGCCGACGGTCACTGTCAGAGGGACGATTTCGTCCTTGAAGCTGCCGTCCTGAATCGCCTGCTGAGCGCGGGTGGTCGAGGCGATGGCGAATGCATCCTGAGCCTCGCGGCTGAAATGGTTGGTCTCGGCACAATCCTCGGCGAAGGTGCCCATCAGACGGCCCTTGTCGTAAGCGTCTTCGAGGCCATCAAGGAACATCGAGTCGAGCACGCGACCATGGCCCATGCGGTAGCCGGCGCGAGCGCGATCCAGCAGATACGGCGAGTTGGACATGCTCTCCATGCCACCCGCAATCACCACATCGGCACTGCCGGCGACCAGCATGTCGTGGGCGAGAATCGTGGTCTCCATGCCCGAACCGCACATCTTGTTGACGGTGGTGCAACGGGTCGATTTATCCAGCCCGGCGCCCAGCGCAGCCTGACGCGCGGGCGCCTGACCGAGGCCGGCCGGCAACACGCAACCGAACAGCACTTCATCAACCGCATCACTGGCAACACCGGCGCGTTCAACCGCAGCCTTGATCGCCGCAGCGCCAAGTTGCGGCGCGGTGAGGCTTTTCAGTTCGCCCTGAAAACCGCCCATTGGCGTACGCACGGCGCTGACGATAACAATCGGATCGTTGGAAATAGTCATGACAAATCCTCCTTACTTGGCGGCCATGCGCAAGGCGCCGTCGAGACGGATCACCTCGCCGTTGAGCATGCTGTTTTCGATGATATGCCGAACCAGTGCAGCGTATTCGGCAGGCTTGCCCAAGCGCGGCGGGAACGGTACGCCGGCGGCCAGCGAGTCACGGACTTCCGGGGTCATGCCGGCCATCATCGGGGTTTCGAAAATGCCCGGGGCGATGGTCATCACGCGGATGCCGAAGCGCGCCAGTTCACGGGCGGCGGGCAGAGTCAGACTGGCGATTGCGCCTTTGGATGCGGCGTAAGCTGCCTGACCGATCTGGCCGTCGAACGCTGCGACCGAGGCAGTGTTGATGATCACGCCGCGCTCGCCGTCAGCGTTTGCCTCGGATTCGGCAATCGCCGCAGCGGCCAGACGCAGCATGTTGAAGCTACCGATCAGGTTGACGTTGATCACTTGCGCGAAGCTGCTCAACGCATGCGGGCCGTTCTTGCCGAGGATTTTCTCGCCACGGACGATGCCGGCGCAGTTGACCAGACCATTGAGGCTGCCAAACGCGGCGACGGTCGCTTGCACAGCAGCTTCGGCGGCGGCTTCGTTGCTGATGTCAGCCACCACACTTTGCGCGCCCAGACGCTGAGCCTGAGCGGCAACCGCCTCGGCGTTCATGTCCACCAGCATCACTTTGGCGCCGGCATTCACCAGCAATTCAGCGGTGGCCGCACCGAGGCCGGATGCGCCGCCGGTGACGATAAAAACCTTGTTCTCGATCTGCATGACTGTCTTTCCTGATTCAAGCTGAAACGTTATGCGCCGCGGCCTCTTGAGCCTTGGCGATTTCCTGGTTGCGCAAGATAAAGCGCTGCAATTTGCCGCTCGGGGTCTTGGGCAATTCGCTGACAAATTCGATTTCACGCGGGTACGAGTGCGCGGCCAGACGTTTACGCACGTGTTGCCGCAGTTCCTCGGCCAGCTCTGGCGCGGCGCGGTATTGCGCACTCAGCACGACAAAAGCTTTGACCAGTTCGGTGCGCTCCGGATCCGGCTTGCCGACCACCGCCGCTTCGACCACCGCCGGGTGCTCAATCAGCGCGCTTTCGACGTCGAACGGGCCAACGCGATAGCCGGAGGTGGTAATCACGTCATCGCTGCGGCCGACGAAACTGATGCTGCCGTCCGTGTTCCATTCCACGGTGTCGCCGCTCAAGTAGTAATCGCCGACGAAGGCCTTGGTCGGCGCGCCTTCGTAGCCACCGAACCAGCACATCGGTGATTGCGGACGGTCGATGGCGAGGATGCCGGGCTGGCCGACTCCGAGTTCGTTGTACTGATCATCGAGCACGACGATGCGATGGCCCGGCGAGGCAAAACCGGCAGCGCCGACGTGTACCGCGTGGTCGAGGCCATGGTGGTTGCACAGCACCATGCCCAATTCGGTCTGGCCGTAGTGATCGTGAATAACCACGCCGAGGTTGTCGGCGAACCAGCGGATCACTTCCGGGTTCAGCGGCTCGCCGGCGCTGCTGACGATGCGCAATTTGCCTTTGATCGACTTGGCGAACTCGTCACCGCCGGCGATCAGCAGACGATAGGCCGTCGGTGAACCGGTGAGGTTGGTAATGCCGTACTTGTTGATCACCCGGCAGGTGCTTTCGAGGGTGAACGGGCCATCGTAAAAGGTGATCGGATGCCCCATCGACAATGGGCCGGTGACGCCGAAATAGATGCCGTAGGCCCAGCCCGGATCGGCAACGTTCCAGAACGCATCTTCCGGGCGCAGATCAACGGCATCGCGGGTGTAGCTCTGGAACGCGACGATGGCTTTGAGTGGCACCGACAGCGCTTTCGATGGGCCGGTGGTGCCCGAAGTGAACATCAGCAGAAACGGGTCTTCGCCGGTCAGCAGCACTGGCTCGCAGAGGTTGGAATAGTTGGCCAGCTCGGCCCAGAAACTGAAATCGCCACGGACGATGCCCTGGCCTTTGGCGCCGCCGACGGTGACTAGGGTTGGGCAATCGGCGACTTCAGCGAGTTTCGGACGGTTGACCGCATCGGTGACCACGACTTTGGCCCCGGAGCTGTTCAGGCGATGTTCGAGGGCTTTAGGGCCGAACGCGGTGAACAGCGGTTGATAGACCGCGCCGATGCGCCAGGTGGCGAGTACGGTGATGAGCAATTCGATGTTGCGCGGCAGCAGGCCGGCGACCTTGTCACCTTTCTGCACGCCCTGAGCGAGAAGGAAATTGGCGAAACGCGCAGCTTTGTCCTGCAGGTCGCTGAAGGTGTACGTCGCACTGGCGCCGTCGCGGCCTTCCCAGAACAGCGCAATGCGCCCCGGCAAGGCGTGGCGGTCGCAGCATTCGACGCAGGCGTTGAGCGCCTCAAGCGTACCGCTGAGCGCGGCTTCCACGGTGTGCTGATAGTTGAACTGTGTGGTGGCAGACAAGTAATCGCGCATTGCCAGAATCCCTCTGTGTTTTTATTAGGCTGGGAACCGTAAACAACAGAGGGATAGTCGCGCTGTGCGGGGGTTGGGGCAATGGTCAAAGCCATCAAAGTGGCTGACTGGTTTGGCCATGCCCTGCCACACCGATCATTCCCACGCTCTGCGTGGGAATGCAGCCGCGGACGCTCTGCGTCCACTTCAGAACCGGAACGCGGAGCGTCCCTAGAGGCATTCCCACGCGGAGCGTGGGAACGATCATCACAGGGGGAATGCTTTCCAAAATGTGGGAGCGGGCTTGCTCGCGAAGGCGTCAGTTCAGACAACCTCATTGAGGATTAGCGTCCGATAGTGCCCCGGATTCGACCCCGACCATTTACGAAACGCCTTATAAAACGAACTCGCATCGGCAAACCCCAACCGACTCGCAATCTCAACAAAACTGATCGAAGGCTCCGCCAGCCAGACAATCGCCAATTCCTTGCGCACGCTGTCCTTGAGCCCCTGATACGTCTGCCCTTCCTCGGCCAGTCTTCGGCGCAAGGTCGAGGCCGACATGCACAATTGCTGCGCCAGGGCCTCGGTTTCCGGCCACTGCTCGGCCGGCAACTCTCGCAGATCCTGCTTGATCCGACTCGCCAGGCTCTCGGGATCGCGGTACTTCACCAGAATGTTCGCCGGCGCATGGGCCAGAAAACGTTTCAACTCTTCGGCAGACCGCTTGATCGGCAGATCGAGGCAATCCGCCGAGAAGATCATCCGCGTGCGCGGTCGATCGAAACGCAGGTTCTCGGAAAACATCACCCGATAGTCATCGGTGAAATCCGGCTCAGCGCAACGCAATTCGATCGCCAGAATCGGAATCCGCCGCCCGGCCAGCCAGCAGGCGACGCCGTGGACGATCATCCAATAGGTGAAATAGGTGAAGGCGCGCCGCGGTTCGGGGTCATCCTCAAGCAGAACGATTTCGGCGAGGCTCTGCTGGTGTACCAACTGCGCCGGCATGCGCTCGAGCATCAGCGAGAGAAAACTCAAACCCGTACTCAAACCCGCTGCCAGCGTGGGTTGCGCCATGGCGCTGCGGCAGAGGAATTCCAGACTTCCGGACTTGAGCCGGCGCGGATCCATGCCGAAAAATTCGTCGTCACCGCGCCGGGCCAGCAGGCGCCAGAGTTTGGCGTACTGCGAGGCCGGCACCCGACCGTTGTCGGTTTGCAGCAGCGCCGGATCAATCCCGACCTTGTTCAAGACTTCGTCCGTGGCCACGCCCGGGGCACAACTTTGCAGCAGCGCTTCACGCACCAGTTGAACGGCGATGGTGTCTTTTTCCGACATGGAACGCGGTAAACCTTGTTGTTTTTTCGATGACACGCATCTTACCTCAGGCCACACGAAACCCTATGTAGGAGCTGCCGAAGGCTGCGATCTTTTGATTTTCAAAACCAAGATCAAAAGATCGCAGCCTTCGGCAGCTCCTACAAAGTTCCGGTGTCACCCGCATGAGAATGGTTGTTCTTTACTTTGTTCAGCTTCTGTTCAGGTTTGTGTCAATGATTGTCATGTGAGAATGGTTGTCATTATGTTACAACTTGTAACCCCTCAGAATGATTCGTTGGACACCTAATGCTCGTTCCTTTTCTGATCATGCTGCGCGAAGGCATTGAAGCCGCGCTGATCGTTGGCATCATCGCCAGTTACCTCCAGCAAACCGGCCGTGGCCAGTGGATGCCTGCCGTGTGGATCGGCGTTTTCCTTGCCGCCGCCCTCGCCCTGCTGGTTGGTGGTGGTCTGGAACTGGTCAGCGCCGAATTCCCGCAAAAGCAGCAGGAACTGTTTGAAGGCATCGTCGGGCTGGTCGCCGTGGGGATTCTCAGTTCGATGGTGTTCTGGATGCGCAAAGTCGCGCGCTCGATCAAACATTCGCTGCAAGCCTCACTCGATCACGCGCTGACTTCTTCGAAGCATCAGGTCATTGCACTGATCGCCATGGTCTTCTTTGCCGTGGCCCGCGAAGGTCTGGAAACGGTGTTCTTCCTGCTCGCGGTGTTCCAGCAAAGCGAAGGCCCGGGCGCGCCGATCGGTGCCCTGCTCGGGCTGATTCTGGCGATCATCGTCGGGTTCCTGATCTACAGCGGCAGCATGCGCCTCAATCTTTCGGCGTTCTTCAAGTGGACCGGCCTGTTCATTCTGGTGGTTGCCGCCGGGATTCTCGCCAACTCGGTGCAGGCGCTGCATGAAGCCGGGCTGTGGAATCACCTGCAAACCGTGCTGTTCGACTTCAGCGCGACGCTGCCGATGGATGGCCCGCTGGGCTCGGTGCTGGCCGGCATGTTCGGTTATCAGGATGCACCGACCGTCAGCACCCTCGGTGCGTATCTGCTTTATCTGCTGGTGGCGCTGGTGATGTTCTTTCTCCCCGCGCCCAAATCCGCCGCGCAATCGTCTTCCGTTTCCAGCCAATAAGGGCATTCATGTCAAAGCCTAATACTCCTCAGGCCTCCCCTCCCCGCGCCTTGCGTTGGGCGGTGGCCGGTTCGGTGGTCATCATGATCGCCGCCGGTGGCCTGTTCTGGTACGCCTCGAAAATGGCTGCGGCCAAGCGTCAGCACAATCACGATGAAGTGGTGGTGAATATCCATCCGGGCAGTTGCGAACCGAATGCGCTGACCGTACCGGCCGGCCGCGCCAGCTTCCGTATCGTCAACCGCTCCGACCGCGCGGTGGAATGGGAAATCCTCGACGGCGTGTTGGTTGTCGAAGAGCGCGAGAACATCGCGCCGGGCCTGAGCCAGGTGATCAACGCCAATCTGCAACCGGGCGATTACGCGATTACCTGCGGCCTGCTGAGCAACCCGCGCGGCACCTTGCACGTCACGCCGACTGCCGCCTCCGATGCTGCCGCGAAAGCCAAACCATCGATGGTCGCTTTCGTTGGGCCGCTGTCGGAATTCCGCGTTTATCTGGCCAGCCAGAGCAGCGTGCTGATCAAAGCCGTGACCGCGCTCAATCAAGCGATTGAAAGCGGTGATTTGAGTCAGGCTCAGGCGTTGTACCTGCCGGCCCGTGCCGCTTATCAGCGTCTGGCCCCGGCCGCTCAACGCCTGGCCGAGCTGGACAACAGCATCAACGCCCGCGCCGATTATTTCGAAAAACGCGAACAGGATCCGGCCTTCGTCGGCTTCCATCGCCTCGAATTCGGCCTGTTCCAACAGCGCAAACTCGATGAACTGGCGCCGATTGGCCAACGTCTGCTCAGCGACGTCACCACGCTCAAACAGCAACTGCTCGCCCAATCGCTGCCACCGGAGCAACTGGTGAACATCGTCGTGCGCAACCTCAATACCTTGGCCGACGTGCGCGCCGCCAGCGGAGAAGAGGAACGCTACAGCCACAGCGATCTCAACGGTTTTGCCGCGAATGCTGAAACCGCGCACAAAGTCGTCGATTTGCTGCGGCCGATGCTGAGCAAGTCAGCCGCTGACCTGCTGCCGAAAATCGACAAGGCACTGACGGACTTCGACACACAACTCAACAGCTACAAGATCAAGGACGGCTACGCCAGCTACGACTCCGTCAGCGGCGAACAACGCAAGCAGATCGCCGACAAGGCCCAGGCTCTGGCCGACGCGCTTGATGGCATTGATCCCGCCCTCGGCCTCTCCGGCCTGTAAGCAGAAGACGAATTCGCGATGAAAGATTTGGAACCCCTCAACCTGCAACGTCGCCGTGTCCTGATGGGCATGGGCGCCGCCGGTGTCGCCCTCGCCGGCTCAGCCCTGAGCTGCCCGGCCATGGCCGCCGCGCCGGCGCAAGTCACCGAAGCGCCGAGCAGCGACAAAACCGAAGACCGCCACGATTTCCACGGCGTGCACCAGACCGGCATCGTCACCCCACGCCCGGCGTCGGGCATGCTCGTTTCGTTCGACGTGTTGGCCAGTGATCGTGAAGACCTTGAGCGACTGTTCCGCACCCTAAACGAGCGCATCGCGTTCCTGATGAAGGGCGGCCCGGTTGAGCAAATCGATCCGAAGTTGCCGCCACCGGATTCCGGCATCCTCGGCCCGAACGTGACGCCGGATAACCTGACCATCACCGTTTCCGTCGGCGAATCGCTGTTCGACGAGCGCTTCGGTCTGGCCGATGCCAAACCCAAGCGCCTGCAACGCATGGTCGGTTTCCCCAACGATGCGCTGGAAGCCGATTGCTGCCATGGCGACCTGAGCCTGCAGTTTTGCTCCAACACCACCGACACCAACATTCACGCCCTGCGCGACATCGTCAAAAACCTGCCCGACCTGCTGCTGGTGCGTTGGAAACAGGAAGGCAGCGTGCCGCCGCAAGCCCCGGCGAAACCCGGTGTGCCGGCGCAATCGGCGCGCAATTTCCTCGGCTTCCGCGACGGTTCGGCCAACCCGAATTCCAACGATGCGAAAGCCATGGACAACATCGTCTGGGTGCAATCGGGCAGCGACGAACCGGCCTGGGCTGCGCACGGCAGCTATCAAGCGGTGCGGATCATCCGCAACTTCGTCGAGCGCTGGGACCGCACGCCTTTGCAGGAACAGGAAAGCATCCTCGGCCGGGTGAAAACCTCCGGCGCGCCTATCGGTGGCAAACACGAAACTGAAGTCCCGGACTATCACAAAGACCCGGAAGGCAAGCTGACCAAACTCGACGCGCACATTCGCCTGGCCAACCCGCGCACCGCTGCGAGCCAGGCCAACCTGATCCTGCGTCGGCCGTTCAACTATTCCAACGGCGTCAACAAGAACGGCCAGCTTGACATGGGCCTGCTGTTCATCTGTTACCAGGCCGATCTGGAAAAAGGCTTCATCACCGTGCAGACCCGCCTTAACGGCGAACCGCTTGAGGAATACCTCAAACCGGTCGGCGGAGGTTACTTCTTCACCCTTCCGGGTGTTACGGGCGACAAGGATTTCATCGGTCGCTCGCTGCTCAACGCTACGCAACCCAAAACCGCTGCCTAAAAACAACATTCAACACTGGAGCCGCCCCCATGAAGAAGACGCCACTCGCGTTATTGCTGACCCTTGGTTTGCTCAACACCCCGCTGTCGGCCTTCGCCGCGACAGCGCCGCTGGATCTGGTCGGGCCGGTGTCGGACTACAAGATCTACGTCACCGAGCAACTCGATGAGCTGGACAGCCACACGCAACAATTCACCGATGCGGTGAAGAAAGGCGACCTGGCCACCGCGCAAAAGCTCTACGCCCCGACCCGGGTTTACTACGAGTCGATCGAGCCGATTGCCGAGCTGTTCAGTGATCTCGATGCGTCCATCGATTCTCGCGTCGACGACCACGAGAAAGGTGTGAAGGCTGATGACTTCACCGGTTTTCACCGCATCGAGTACACGCTGTTCTCGGAGAAAAGCACCCAAGGCCTGAACGAGTTGGCGGACAAGCTCAACAGCGACGTCAAAGACCTGCAAACCCGCGTCGCCGGCCTGACCTTCCCGCCTGAGAAAGTAGTCGGTGGCGCTGCTGCGCTGCTGGAAGAAGTCGCTGCAACCAAGATCTCCGGCGAAGAAGATCGTTACAGCCACACCGACCTGTATGACTTCCAGGGCAACATCGACGGCGCGAAGAAAATCGTCGATTTGTTCCGTCCGCAGATCGAGAAGCAGGACAAGGCGTTCATCGCGAAGGTCGACAAAAACTTCACCACGGTCGACAAGATTCTGGCCAAGTACAAGACCAAGGACGGTGGATTTGAGACGTATGACAAGGTGAAGGATAACGACCGTAAAGCGCTGGTCGGGCCGGTGAATACCTTGGCGGAAGACCTGTCCACGCTGCGTGGGAAGTTGGGGCTGAACTAAGACTTTGTAGCGTCTGGGCGGCCCCCTTCGCGAGCAAGCCCGCTCCCACAGGGGAATGCATTCCAACTGTGGGAGACCCCGCGTTGCGTGGGAAGTTGGGTCTGAACTAAGACTTTGTAGCGTCTGGGCGGGCCCCTTCGCGAGCAAGCTCGCTCCCACAGGGGAATGCATTCCAACTGTGGGAGACCCCGCGTTGCGTGGGAAGTTGGGTTCTGAACTAAGACTTTGTAGCGTCTGGGCGGGCCCCTTCGCGAGCAAGCCCGCTCCCACAGGGGAATGCATTCCAACTGTGGGAGACCTGTCCGCGTTGCGTGGCAAGTTGGGGCTGAACTAAGACTTTGTAGCGTCTGGGCGGGCCCCTTCGCGAGCAAGCCCGCTCCCACCGGGGGAATGCATTCCAACTGTGGGAGCGGGCTTGCTCGCGAAGGCTATATCAGCCGCAATACATAATTCCGATTAGAGAATCCGGTACAGCAACCGCTCAATCCGCACCCGACTCACGCGCTTGAGAAACTTCGCCACCGCGCCCGGATACTCCGGCAACGTCTCAAGATTCTGAAAGCTGTCGATCCGCGTGGTATGGCGGAAAATCTCTTCCAGCTCCTTCGCTCGTGGTTCCAGCCATTCGCCTTTCGGATCTTCAATCAGCAGCGCGTTTTCCAGATCCAGACGGAACGCTCGCGGGTTGAGGTTATTGCCCGTCAACAACGTATAACGCTGATCGACCCACATGCCCTTGAGGTGATAGGTGTTATCGCCATCACGCCACAGGTGCAGGTTCAACTGGCCGCTGTCGATATTGCGCTGATGCCGTTTGGCAAAGCGGCGCAGGCTGATCTCGTACAGATACGGCAGCGCGGCGATGACCTTGAACGGCTCGCTCGGCGGGATGTAGAAATCGTTGGCGGTCTTGTCACCGACGACGATGTCGATCTTCACGCCACGCGCCAATGCGCGGTTGATCTCGCGGATCACGCCCAGCGGCAAGTTGAAGTATGGCGTGCAGATGGTCAGCTGTTTTTGCGCGCTGGCGATCAGTTCGAGAATCGCCCGGTTCAGCGGGTTGTTCTTGCCGACGCCGAGCAACGGTGTCACCGACAGACCGTCTCTGGCGGTGCTGCCAGTGGCCGTGTCGTACGTTGCATATTTGAGGCGGCTGCGCAGATCACCGATGTCGTTGCGCAGGCTGCGCGTGGTCGGCAGGTTGGGCAGATCGAGGCGATGCACGGCTTTGGATTCAATCAGGCCATGCTTGACCAGGTGATGCATCGAGTCCGCCAGTTCGTGGCTTTGCAGCACGTGGTAACGGTCGAAACGGTACTTGTCGAACTTGTGCAGGTAAACGTTGTTCAGGCTCGCACCGCTGTAGACCACGCAATCGTCGATCACGAAGCCCTTCAAATGCAGCACGCCGAACAGTTCGCGGGTCTGCACCGGCACGCCGTACACCGGCACTTCGCTCTGGTGCGTAAGTGTCATTTCCTGGTACCACGCGGAATTGCCCGGCTGCTTGCCGGCACCGATCAGCCCGCGCTGCGCGCGCAGCCAGTCGACGACCACGGCGATTTCCAGCTCAGGACGTTTGAGCTTGGCGGCGTGGAGAGCATCGAGAATTTCCTGACCGGCTTCGTCTTGCTGCAGATACAGCGCAACGATGTAGATGCGCTGGGTCGCCGTGGCGATTTTTTCCAGCAGGCAACGACGGAACTCGGCGGCGCCGGACAGAATGGTCACGGCCTCGGCGGTCAGCGGGAAGCTGCGCAGTTTAGGCAGCAAGGAACGTTTGAAAAGCAACGGCATAGGGCTCGCAATGGGTCGAATCCGAAGAACCCGAGAGCTTACACCATCGCATCCTTCGGGTCTTGTTAGTGTCTGTAAAGCCCGCTCCCACAGGGGAACGCATTTCAAATGTAGGAGCGGGCTTGCTCGCGAAAGCGATCTAAAATTCAATAATTGACGATGGAGAACAATCGTTCTACTGTTCGCCACATGAACGAAATAACAGACAACTCGACCCGCGACATCATCCTCGACGTCACCGAAAAACTGATCTACAAAAGTGGCATCGCCGCCACCAGCATGGATCTCCTGGTGAAAACCGCCGGCGTCTCGAGAAAAAGCATCTACCGTTATTTTGCGGACAAAGACCAACTGGTCGCCGCCGCTCTGCAACGCCGCGACATTCGCTGGATGCACTGGTACCGCAACGCCGTCGATCAAGCCGAGACGCCGGCCGATCGCCTGCTCAACCTGTTTACCGTGCTCAAGGAGTGGTTCGCCTCGGAAGGTTTCCGTGGTTGCGCTTTCATCAACACCAGCGGCGAGACGGGCGATCCACAGAATCCGGTGCGTCTGATCGCCAAGGAACACAAACAGAAGCTGCTCGACTACGTGGTTGAGCTATGTACCGAACAGGGCGTCGCGGATCCTCAGCAACTGGCGAAACAGCTGCTGATCCTGATTGACGGCGCCATTACCGTCGCGCGTGTGATGGGCGATCACAGTGCCGCCGATAACGCGCAAAACATGGCGCGAAAGTTGTTGGATCTGTAATGCCTTTATAAGCCGGACTTGTTGTTAAACCGCAAACCCTATCGGGAGTCTGATATGTCTACTGCAGCGCAAGTACGTCCGCCATTGCCACCCTTCAACCGCGAGTCGGCGATCGAGAAAGTGCGTCTGGCCGAAGATGGCTGGAATTCCCGCGATCCGGAAAAGGTTTCGCTGGCCTACACCCTCGACACCAAATGGCGCAACCGCGCCGAATTCGCCAATAACCGCGAGGAAGCTAAAGCCTTTCTGACGCGCAAATGGGCGAAAGAGCTGGATTACCGCTTGATCAAAGAACTCTGGGCCTACTCCGACACGCGCATCGCGGTGCGTTACGCCTATGAATGGCACGACGATTCGGGTAACTGGTTCCGTTCTTACGGCAACGAGAACTGGGAGTTTGATGAGCAAGGCCTGATGTTCCAGCGCTATGCGTGCATCAATGACCTGCCGATCAAAGAGAGCGAACGCAAATTCCGCTGGCCACTGGGCCGCCGCCCGGATGATCACCCAGGCCTGTCCGAGCTGGGCTTGTAGCCAACACCGTTCCAAATGTGGGAGCGGGCTTGCTCGCGAAGGCGTTGTGTCAGCTAACCGTTATGTCATTGTCACACCGCC